>JAMOUL010000307.1 GCA_027062035.1 Candidatus Aminicenantota bacterium
GTTGCTCCTGAAATTGCCAGGGCAGCGGTTCTCATCAGATTAAACTCCCTTTCCCTGGGATATTCCGGAATAAGATTGGAACTCGCGGACTTTATAGTCGATTATTTGAACAGTGGCATAGTTCCATGTATGAAGGAATATGGGTCTGTGGGGGCCAGTGGAGATCTTGCTCCCCTTGCTTCCTTTGCACTATCACTTGCCTTTCCAGAGGAGGTTGAGGTGTTTCTGTGGGAAGGAGAGTGGAAGAAGATGAGGGGAGATGAGGCGTTTAAAAGGAGAAATCTTTCCCCAATTACCCTTGAGGCGAAGGAGGCCCTTTCACTTATAAATGGAACTCCATTTTCAGCTGGAATAACCCTTTTCGCTTTAAAGGAAGCAGAAGAACTTCTGCTTTTGTCTGACATAGCCGAGGCCCTTTCTATGGAAGCTTTGATGTCCAACCCCTCTTTTCTCTTTGAAGGCATTCACAGGGTGAGGAATATTCCTGCTCAGGGTGAAAGGGCAGTGAATATAAAAAAATTGACCCGGGGCTCAGAACTTATTGGAAGAACCAGGGATGTTCAGGATGCCTATTCTATCAGGTGTTATCCCCAGGTTTCAGGATCATCCGCTCAGGGCATAAAATTCTCCAGGGAAATAATAGAAGGTGAGATAAACTCTGCCACAGATAACCCTCTGGTTTTTGAAGAGGGAGTTTTTTCCGGGGGTAATTTCCATGCTCAGCCTGTAGCTATGGCAGCTGATTTGCTTTCCATGTCCCTCACATATCTTTCCTCCATTTCAGAACGCAGGCTTTTCCGTTTGCTTGATCCTAATCTTAACAGGGGACTTCCAGCATTTCTCGCCAGAGAACCCGGACTGAACAGTGGCTTTATGATAGTTCAATATACAGCTGCTTCGCTGGTTTCCGAAAACAAAACCCTTTCCCACCCGGCAGGAGTTGATACTATTCCCACTTCTGCCAATCAGGAAGACCATGTTAGTATGGCGCCTGTGGCTGCGAGAAAGGCTTTGAAGATAGCCAGCAATACCCGTTATGTGCTTGCCTGTGAGATGCTTGCCGCAGCCCAGGCCCTTGATTTCAGGAAGGGTAAACCCGGAAAGGGCACCGGAGTAGCGTATAGGTTGATAAGGGAGATAGCTCCATTTGTTTCTGAGGATAGACCACTTTCTGAATATATAGAGGCCCTTGCCTCAAAACTCAACAATGAATTTATAGAGAGGGTTTTCAATGAAGGTTGAACTTATAGCCATAACCCCTGATGCGGAAAAGGTTATAGAGGAAGCAGGGAGAACTGCCTATTTATCCTTTGATAAGCAGACGGATTTTCCAATCCTCAGGATTGTCAGGGAAGATAGTAAGATGGTGATACAGACCGAGGAAGTGCCTCAGCTTCGGACAGCAAAGGAAGGAGAGGAAGTGGAATATGAGGGGAAAAAATGGCGGGTGGAAAGGAGATGGGAAAATTCAGCAGAAAAATTTATAAAAATGTTGATAAGGAGCGGACATCTATCTGTACTGGAACATGCATCTGCTTCGTTCAGAATAAAAGGGGGGTCGAGAAGTTTCACTCACCAGCTGGTGAGGCATAGAATGGCGTCATATACACAGCAGTCCCAGAGATATGTGGAGGAGACAGGTTTTAATTTTGTTACCCCTCCCTCCATTGAAGCGAATCCAGAGGCAAGGGAAGTTTTTTTGAATTTTATTGAAGAGGCCAAACGAACCTATTCCAGATTGAGGGAACTGAAAATTAGAAAGGAGGATGCAAGGTTTGTACTTCCGAATGCGGTGGTTTCAGAGATTGTTATTTCTGCAAACATGAGGGAGTGGAGACATATAATAGAGCTGAGAGGGGACAAGAAAGCCCAGTGGGAAATCAGGAAGATGGCAGTGGAGATTTTAAAAATACTAAAGGAGAAAACACCATCCATTTTTTACGATTTCAGAATAGAAGAAGACCACATAGTGAGGGTTGACAAAACTTAAATTAGGGGCCATTATATAAATGATGTGGGAAATTGCAATCCTTATTATAGCTGTGGCATTTGTTGTGCTTGTAGCCTTTACGATTCCAGCTTTGCTTCAAATAAGGGATTCTGCCAAGGAGTTCGAATTTACCATGAGAGAGACCCGGGAGACCATTAAACGTATAAGGGAAATTTCTGAAAAGGCTGAAGATGGAATAGAGAAAGGCAGACAGGCGGTTATGAAACTTGATAAGACTCTGACAGCAATAGATCAGACCATAGGTGGTTCCACTTTGAAGGTGATGACAAAACCATTATCTGCTCTTCTGGAATTTGCACCTGTAATTTTGTCTGCATCAAAAATTTATAAAAAATATTTAAAAAGGAGGTAAAAAATGGAGGATAGGGGATCCACTGGAGCAACTTTCTTTGAGCTTTCGGTAGCATTCCTTCTTGGAGCCCTGATGGGTGCAGGAGCAGCATTACTTTTTGCGCCTGCTCCTGGAGAAGAGACCAGGAAGAGATTGGCTGAAGTAGGAGAAAAGGCAATAGAAAGCGGTAAAAAAATAGCAGAGACCGGTAAGGAAAAGGTGGCCAAGGCAGTGGAAACTGCAAAGACCAGGGTAAAACAGACTAAAAAGACCGCAGAAAGCTAATAGTTTTTACAAACAGAGATCAAAAGAAGGGGGTTTTATCCCCCCTTTTTTTATTTTTTCCTGAAAATTGTATGCCCGGAAAGAATGGGGTAAAATTTCTTTATAATTCTTTCTGATAGGAATTTTATAAAAGGAGGGGAATTATGATAATAGAAGAGATCAAAGCCCGAGAGATCCTTGACTCAAGGGGAAATCCTACAATCGAAGCAGAAGTTTACCTTGAAAGTGGAGATGTAGGGTGGGCAGCTGTTCCATCCGGTGCCTCTACTGGAAAGCGGGAAGCCCTTGAACTGAGGGACGGAGACAGTGCCCGATTTGGGGGTAAGGGGGTGCTGAAAGCGGTAGAGATTGTAAGGACGATAATTGCTCCGAAGTTAAAAGGAACCCCTGCATATGAACAACGGGCCATAGACGAGTTTATGCTTGAGCTGGACGGGACTCCAAATAAAAGCAAGCTGGGTGCCAATGCAATCCTTGCGGTTTCAATGGCAGTAGCAAGGGCAGCAGCTTCGGCACTGGGTATTCCACTTTACTCATATCTGGGCGGTGCTTTAGCACATCGCCTTCCTGTTCCGATGATGAACATAATTAACGGTGGAGCCCATGCTGACAACAATCTGGACTTTCAGGAGTTCATGATAGTTCCTGCAGGATTTAATTCCTTCAAAGAAGCCATAAGAGCTGGTGCAGAGATCTTTCACACTTTAAAAAAGATCCTGAAGGATAAAGGATTGTCCACAGCAGTGGGTGATGAGGGAGGTTTTGCTCCCAATTTAAAAACCAATGAGGAGGCCATAGACCTTATCCTTGAAGCGATAGAAAAGGCAGGTTATGCCCCGGGAGAAAATGTTTATGTGGCCCTTGATGTCGCTGCCTCTGAACTCTGGGAAGATGGAAAATACAAGCTTCGCTGGTCTACCGGCGACGAACTTTCTCCTTCTGAGTTGATAAGTGTATATAAAGAACTGGTTGATAAGTACCCGATAATTTCCATCGAAGATGGTCTTGGGGAGGATGACTGGGAAGGCTGGAAGGAACTTACAGCTGAACTTGGTAAAAAGATTACCCTCGTTGGAGATGATATTTTCGTCACCAATCCTGCTATTATCCAGAAGGGAATAGATGAAGGTGTTTCCAACGCAGTACTTATAAAACTAAATCAGATAGGAACTGTGAGCGAGACCGTGGATGCTGTTAACCTTACCCACAGAAATGGATTGAAGGCAGTAATTTCTCACCGTTCAGGGGAAACAGAGGATACCTTCATAGCTGATTTTGCCGTGGCTATGGAGACCGGACTTATTAAGACGGGTTCGGCAAGCAGGAGTGAAAGGATAGCAAAATACAACAGACTTATAAGGATAGAGGAAGAGCTGGGAAGAGCAGCATATTATCCTGGAAAGGAGGTATTTAAGCTCTGAAAAAACCGTCGTTAGCAACTCAAATTCTAATTGGATTTTTCGGTGGCTTTTTGTTCGGGGCAATAGCGGGAAAGTACGCGCTGATTATCTATCCTGTAGGTGAACTTTTCCTGAGACTCATAGTTATGACCGTTGTTCCCCTTGTGTTTTTCTCTCTGTTTTCCTCCACAGCTGGCCTTGGTGATCTCAGGAAAATAGGAATTCTTGGCGGCAGGGTTGTTGCCTATTATGTGATTACCACGGCCATAGCCATTACAATTGGTGTAGGACTTGCAAACCTGGTAAAACCCGGAGTTGGAATAAGGCTTGAAGCAACAGGGGATATAGAAAAGATCCTGGGCAAGGTCAATCAAACCAGCCCATCGATTGTCAAGACTCTTATAAATATGGTTCCAACCAATCCTGTAAAAGCTCTTGCCGAAGGAAACATGCTGCAGATAATTTTCTTTGCGATACTTCTTGGGATAGCCATCCTGGCTGTAAAGAAGGAAAATAGGGATATTGTTATAAAGGGCTCACAGGGTCTTTCTGATGCCATGATTAACATGGTAAACATGATTATGAAGACAGCTCCGTACGGAGTATTTGCACTTGCAGCAGGAGTTGTTGCCAGACACGGTGTAAAAATCCTGTCCAGTCTCATGGTTTATGCTCTTGTGGTTATCGGCGGTCTCATCCTGCATCTCATCGTTCTTCTCTTTTTCTCCCTTTCCTTACTTGGAAGGGTTAGTCCCGGGGAATTTTTGAGAAAGGCCTGGGGAGTTATGGTTTTTGCATTTTCAACCTCGTCTTCGAATGCCACCCTTCCTCTTACAATGGAAACGGCAGAGGAGAAGTTTAAAGTACCCAAGTACGTCTCCAGTTTTGTTCTGCCCCTTGGAGCCACCATCAATATGGATGGAACTGCACTTTATCAGGGAGTGGCAGCTGTATTTATAGCTCAGGTTTATGCCATACCCCTGAGTTTGAGTGCCCAGTTAAAAATAATACTTACTGCCACTCTTGCTTCTATTGGTACAGCTGGGGTGCCCGGGGTGGGAATAGTGATGCTTACGATGGTGCTTACTTCGGTAAACATTCCGATAGAGGGAATAGCCCTTATCCTCGGAGTTGATAGATTTCTCGATATGTCCCGCACAGTGGTAAACGTGAGCGGTGACCTTATTGCATCTATTGTGATGTCCAGATTCGAGAAGGGGAAAAAAGCGGGCGACGGGACTTGAACCCGCAACCACGAGCTTGGGAAGCTCGCACTCTACCGTTGAGTTACGCCCGCACCGAAATTATTTTATCACAAAATTCAAAGTTTATAATAAGAGCGCCTCGCTGTTCGGATGGCAAAATTTTTCTTTGACGTGTCCTTTTTCCTTTTATAAACTTTAAGTTATGGAAAAGCTATCTGTTGTTATTCCTGTATACAATGAAGAGGAAAATCTCGAACCGCTCTATGAAGAATTGAAATCTGTTCTGGATGGTATGGGAATCGATTACGAAATAATTTTTGTGGACGATGGCAGCAGGGATTCTTCATGGGATAAGATAAAGAAATTTTCTCAGATTGATCCCAGGGTTAAGGGAATAAAGTTCAGAAAAAATTTCGGACAAACCCCTGCCATGATGGCTGGATTCCATGAGGCGAGCGGAGATGTGGTAGTAACAATGGATGCAGACAGACAGAACGACCCAAAGGATATTCCGAGACTTCTATCAAAGCTTGAAGAGGGATATGATATTGTAAGTGGATGGAGGAGGCACAGAAAGGACCCCTTTATAACCAGAAAACTTCCTTCCATGATTGCAAACTGGCTTATTTCGAAGGTTACCGGACTACATTTGCATGATTATGGTTGTACCCTGAAGGCCTACAGAAGCGAGGTTCTGAAGAATATAGAGCTGTATGGTCAGATGCACCGATTCATTCCTGCGGTTGCTTCCATTTATGGGGTTGAGGTAGCTGAACTTGAGGTTAACCACAGGCCAAGGGTGGCCGGTAAATCAAAATACGGTCTATCCAGAACCTTTAAGGTTCTTCTGGACCTTATTGCCCTGAAATTCCTTCTTAGTTATTCTTCAAGGCCCCTTCACATATTTGGTTCACTCGGGCTTCTTTCCCTTTTCCTGGGGATCCTGTCAGGATTATATTTGACCTATGTTAAGTATATAAAGTACGAACCTATAGGCAATAGGCCTCTTTTGTTTCTTACCCTTCTTCTAATTCTGACAGGAATACAGTTAATCGTGCTTGGTCTCCTTGGGGAGATGCTTACAAGAACATACCACGAGAGCTCAGGTAAAAAAATCTACTCTGTCAAGGAA
>JAMOUL010000308.1 GCA_027062035.1 Candidatus Aminicenantota bacterium
TCAAACCATGCTCCTTCCTTCTTTAGATCAGCCGGGGAAAGGCTAACTGTTATCCGTCTGGGAGGTATAGGATATCCTATGTTTCTGAGGGCTGCCCTTACCCTTTCCGAGCTTTCCTTTATGGTTGTGTCTGCGAGCCCTATGATTTTAAGTTCCGGAAGCCCTCCTGTAATGTCAGTTTCGACTTCAACAAGAAACCCATCAATACCTATCAATGAAGCAGTGAATATCCTGTTCATCGGTAAATTATAAGTTTCTGTCCTGGTTTTATTAAATTTCTTCTAAGAGAATTCCATTTTTTCAGCTGACTTACTGGAATTTTATATTTTTTTGAAATGGAATACAGGGTCTCTCCCTTTTTTACAATATGATAAAAGGCCCCCCTGGGAGGTTTTGGGTCCTGTGGTCTTGTGCTGGATTTTGATCTGTAGGGGGCTGGAATAATTAATCTCTGTCCGGGTTTTATAAGATTCCGCCATAGTCGATTTCTTCTTTTAATTCTTTTTTGAGAAACCCCATATTTTCTTGCTATAGAATATATGGTTTCCCCTGATTTAACAATATGTATTTTTTCTCCTCTCTGAATTCTGGAAGGCGCCCTTTTCCTGGATGTTGAAGAGGATTTTCTTCTTGCATATGAATAAGAGTAGCTTAAAGGTATGAGAAGTCGCTGTCCTGGATGTAGAAGATTGGATCGCATGTTGTTGGCATCCTTGATGGCTCTTATGGGGACGCCGAATTTTCTGGAAACTCTGTAAAGGGAATCTCCCCTTCTTACCCTGTACCATGTCCATTTGAGACGTTCCTGTGGGGAAAGGGATTTAAAATTGCTTAGAAAAGCCTGTTTTGTGCCGGGAGGGATTCTTACCACATAGGAATTAAGATTTCCCGGAGTTGTGAATCTCAAAATGTGGGGATTGTAGTATCTAATGGTCGAATAACTTACCCCTGCGCATTTTGCTATAACCCTCAGATCCGTGGGAGATGGAACAGTTACCTCGTCATACCTGAAAGGAGGGTCCAGTTCTTCTGAAAAACCGTAATCCTTCCTGTGGGTGGCAATTATTACGGTTGCCATGAAGGCCGGAACATAGTTGGCTGTCTGTCTTTTTAGGTATCTTTTTATCTTCCAGAAGTTTTTCGTCCCTGTTCTTCTTATCCCCCTTTCTATCCTTCTTGTCCCTCCATTGTATGCAGCGAGGGCAAGGTTCCAGTCCCCGAGCCTGTTGTAAAGGTATTTCAGATATCTTGCAGCCGCGTATGTGGAGCGAATTGGATCCAATCTTTCATCAACCCACCAGTTAATGTGAAGGCCAAATAACCTTCCTGTGGACCTCATAAACTGCCACATCCCCCTGGCTCTCGCCCAGCTCATAGCCCTTTCCCTGAAACCGCTTTCTATTATGGGAAGATAAGCGATTTCAACGGGTATACCTTCCTTTCTGAAAACTTCCTTTATGAATTCTATGTATTTGCCGGAGCGTTTAAGGGATTCCTGCATGTATTTTCTGTATTTCGTCGTGTAAGCATAGATAAATCTTTTAACAAGGTCATTAACTTCTATGGGATACTCATACGCCCTCTTTTCGGTTTCAATCATGCGGGTTAACTTCTGTGCTTCTTCAGCCGGGACCTCAGGAATCTGAACCGGAACAGGCGGAGAAAAATCTTCGGGTTTGATCTCAGGAGAAGGGATGGATTCCACTTCGGTATAGACCTCCGGGGTAGTTTCAGGTGCTTTTCTAACGCAGTAAACCGTTAAAAAAGATAAAATTATAAAAAAAACAGCTTTTTTCACTTTCCCAGCAACTTTATAGTGAGTTTCAGGGTCACAATATCAAAACCCTTTTCCTTCACAGGAATTTTAAAATGAAGTTTTTTCCCCTTTTCAGGCTTTATTTCCATTGTAATATAATTTGAACCCTCCAGAATGGATAGAGGAATGTCAAATTGTTCCTCTACTTTTATGGTTTTTTCGTGCTTTATAACCTCCTTAAAAACCTCATCGAGGGGTTTCCTTTCCAGTTCTCCAACCCTTTTCCTTTGCACCTTAGCCTCTCCAAGGATGGCATTTACAAGAGCATCCAGCTGTTTATCAGCTTCGTCCTTGGAGACGGATATTCTCCTGAAATATACCTTTTCGGTCTCCTCTTCCTTTTCCTCCTTCTCTACGTCAAATACTACGTCCACCTCTTCTGCTTCCTTTTTCCCCTTATCCTTTTCTGCCTCTGCTTCAGTAGCCTTTTCTTCAACAGGTACTTCCTCTTCTTCCATGTTCTGTTCTTCGGTAGCGGTAGTTTCCGGTTCTTCGTCGAGTTCAGGAGGGGTTTTCTCAAGATTTTCGAAGGGTGTTTCCTCCTCTAAAACCTCTATTTCTTCCTCTTGTTCACTCTTGTTCTGTTTTGTCTTTTCTTCTGTCTCCTTTTCCATCTGCTGGACCCTTTCAGGAGGAATAATTACTGTTGATTCCTCTTCCTCATCTTCCTCACCTTTCCGGGGTTCGGCTTCCACTGTTACGTATTTCTTTTTTCCTTCCTCCTGTTCCTCAAGCTTCTTGGCTATCCTTGCAAGGGTAAGTTTGGATATTCCCTTAAGGGTTTCAAATACACCTACCCCCCGAACAGCTATAGCTTCAAAGTGGGGCGCCCCGAGGTCATTTAAGTGACTTTCCAGTTCAGGAACAGGAAGGATGTTTGCCAGATCCCTCTTATTGTACTGTATTACCAGAGGAAGGTCTTCCAGTTTCAGATTGTAAAAAGAAAGGTTTTCCCTGAGGTTTTCCATGCTTTCGAGATTGGAGTTGAGAACGGCCTCCTGAGAATCTGCTACAAAGATAATTCCATCCACTCCCTTAAGTACCAGTTTCCTTGTTTCATTGTAGTGAACCTGACCGGGTACAGTATAGAGTTGAAATCTTACCCGGAATCCCTTTATTCTTCCCACCTCCAGTGGCAGAAGGTCAAAGAATAGGGTTCTATCAGCTCCGGTTTCAAGGCTTATAAGTTCACCCCTTGATTTCGGGTGAGTTTTCCTGTAAATAATCTGTAAGTTGGTCGTTTTTCCGCTGAGTCCTGGACCGTAATAAACAATCTTGGCAGCCAGCTGTTTGGTTGCATAATTGAAGAAGACCATGTGTAAATTTTATCATCCTTAGCGTTTTTGTCAATGAGAGGCTTTCTGGCCTTTAATGAAAAAGCCCCGGGCATTTAAGCCCGGGGCATATATCTGGTGAACTATATCTTTATCAAACGACTCCGTAGGCGAGCATTGCCTTGGCTACCTTGAGGAATCCGGCTATGTTGGCACCTACAAGGAGGTCGCCCTTTCTTCCGTATGCTTCAGCTGCCTCGAGGGATACCTTGTGGATCTTCTTCATGATCTCGTGAAGCTTGGCATCAACTTCTTCTCTGGTCCATGCGAGCCTGATGCTGTTCTGGGTCATTTCAAGACCGGAAACTGCAACACCACCGGCATTGGCAGCCTTGGCAGGTCCGAAGAGAATGTTATTCTCCCTGTAAACTTCGATAGCCTCCAGGGTGGAAGGCATATTGGCTCCCTCTGCTACTGCGATGCATCCATTCTTTGCCAGTGCTTCGGCATGATCCTTATGAATTTCGTTCTGAGTTGCACTTGGAAGAGCGATATCCACCTTGACTCCTTCGTCGCGAATTACATCCCACACGGATTTGCCTTCGTAGTAAGGAACGTTGAACTTCTCTGCATATTCCTTGATCCTTCCCCTCTTCTCGTTCTTAAGCCACATAATGAAGTCGAGTTTTTCCCTGTCAATTCCCTTTTCGTCGAGGATGGTTCCGCTGGAGTCAGATGCGAAGATTACCTTTCCGCCCAGCTGGTTAACCTTTTCAATGGCATACTGAGCAACGTTTCCAGAGCCGCTTACTGCGACAATCTTGCCGTTGAAGTCAAGGTTTCTTGTGGCCAGCATTTCTGCTGTGAAATAAACCAGACCGTAGCCGGTAGCTTCTGGCCTGATGAGACTTCCACCATATTCAAGTCCCTTACCGGTAAGGACTCCGGTATGTTCGTTCCTTATCTTTTTGTAATAGCCAAAGAGATAACCGATTTCACGGCCACCAACTCCAATATCCCCGGCAGGTACATCAGTGTCAGGACCAATGTGGCGATAGAGCTCTCTCATGAAAGCATAGCAGAACCTCATAACTTCGCTATCTGTCTTCCCCTTGGGATTGAAATCAGAGCCACCTTTACCTCCGCCCATGGGGAGAGTGGTAAGGGCGTTCTTGAAGATCTGCTCAAAGCCGAGGAACTTGATGATGCTGAGGTTAACTGAAGGGTGAAAACGAAGTCCTCCCTTATAGGGACCAATGGCGTTATTAAACTGTACTCTGAATCCCCTGTTTACATGAATTTCCCCCTTATCATCTTCCCATGGAACCCTGAACATGATTACCCTGTCAGGCTCTACAATTCTTTCGTAGATTTTAGCCTTAACGAATTCAGGGTGTTTCTCTACTGTGGGTTCCAGGGTAGTGAGAACCTCTGTAACAGCCTGAATAAATTCAGGCTGATTGGGATCCTTTTCCTTTACCTTTGCGATTACATCCTGGATAACAGACATGGATTATACCTCCTTTGTATTTAAATTTTTATTAGCGACTATTAGAAAATTAAAATCTCCTTTTATTCTAAAACCACTCACGGGAGAAATTTACCATAATTGCTATTTTAATGCAAGTAAATTATTAAGGGTTTTAAGCAGTGTATATAAGAGTTTCTGCCATGTTTCTCGATAGCTAAAGCAATGATTTAGGTTTTAGTTTATTAATTTATTGGAAAATATTGTAAATATAGGGTTCATAAACATCAGGGGAAAACGAAGGAAAGGTTTTTGTGGGTTATGAAATACAGATGAAGTAAAAATAAGGTTTGTTCTGTAAAAATCTGTTGAATATGTTTGCTTTGGCGCGTCTTTGCGTTAACGTACAGATCTCATTCACGAGAACGCAAAGAACTGCATGCTTTGAGATTTGAAACACCTGGAGAAATACCCGTGCTAAATTTCCGACAAGTTATTGGCATATTTATGCAATTGCCTTAATTGTCAAATCGTAATATTATTCAAACATGAAGGCAAGAAGTATTAAAAAAGACAAGAGAAGGGTAAAAGGTAAAATAAGGGCGCTTGTTTTCTACTCCGCATCAGGAGCTATTGTGATCTTTGCAGTTTTTCTTTTTCTTCTTCAGAGATACTCTCCTCTCGAAACTGTTTATCACTATCTTATAAGCTTCGTGGCCACTCTGCTAATAGTCTATCCCCTTGCTATCAGAAAAGTTTCTTCGGTGTTTGAAGAACTGTTTAAACCCCTTGAAAGGGATATTAACTTTGTGGAATCCCTGATTGAAGGAAAATATGCTGATAGTTTGAATTATGAAAGTGGAGAGTTTCTGGAGGAGCTTTCCGAGAAACTTTCAGTCCTTGGAGGAATCCTCAGAGATCACGTTGTTTCTGTTAAGGACTCCCTTTTTAGACTCCAGGATGTTGCGGATTCCAGGGAGATAGACGCTTTAAAGGAGGAGATATCCTCCCTTTTAAGAAATTTTGAGGATAGCTTTAAGGTGGATTAAAGAATTTAATCTCTTTCCCAGAAAATATTCAGCCTGAGAAAGGAGAGAAATTAAAAGCCTGGGAGAAATATTTGTCCTTGAAAATTCTGTTGGTGGAGTTCTAAGTTGTTTTCTGAACGAAGAAGAAATTTTCCTCTCCACCGGAAATCCCTCCAGCTTCAGCGTCCAGAATAAAATGTAAAAGGAGAGGGCAGAAGGATTCTTCCTTATCAAAGGAATGGTAGTTTCCAGAAGTCGGAATATTTTTTCCCTTGGCACATTTTCCGGAAGAATTTCCAGGAGGATTTCCTGAAGAGCGGAGAGGAATGGATAAATTCCCGGGTCAGATAGAAGGGAAAATCCCGGGGTGATAAGTTCTGTTGTCTCAAGGGTTAATCCTCCTTTCCAGCTTTCCCAGATGGTG
>JAMOUL010000309.1 GCA_027062035.1 Candidatus Aminicenantota bacterium
AATAAACGACGGAATCCTAACCTGGTCGGGTATAACATTCTTTATCAGTCCTATAATAAGAGAAGAGAAAAACAGAACAAAGAACACTGCTAATGCCATGGAAAGCGAATTTATCGCCGTATTTGAGACCGCAAGAGTGGAACATAATCCCAGAAGCATAATAAGAACAGGGTTTTCTGCTACAAGCCCTTTTTTAAATTCATAAAAAAGAGAATGTTTCTTCATTTCTTAATCTCCTTTTTACAGAGCTTCCATGCATCATTTACAATTTTTACCACCGATCTGGAAGAGATGGTTGCTCCTGAAATAGCCTGTATATCGTGAGGATTCGTGGGTTTTGTCCCCTTAACATACCCAATTGGCGTAAGTCTTCCCTTAAATTGCTCCTTAAACCATTTTTCTGTTATTCTATTGCCAAGCCCCGGTGTTTCTACGTTTTCAAGTACCTCTATTCCAGTTATTCTGGTTAAAGTAGTATCAAATCCTATCATTAGCTTTATTGGTCCCTGAAATCCTGTTCCCTCAGTGAGCATTGCATATCCTATTACGTTACCATTTGCGTCATAAGATATAAGGAGTGAATTCTTAGCATCTATAACTTTTTCTTCAAACCTGTGAGTACCGGGCAATACAACCCTGACTGCCTTTTCTTTTTCTATCTCTTTATTACGCATAATGTCTTTTTTCGTGGATTCATAGGTGTAGGAAAGCAGTAGCCCACTTACAAGGGCTATTGACATTAAAACCAGTACCATTTTAACACCCAGCTTCATTTTCTAACCTCCCCGAACCTTCTTCTTATGGTAAGTCTGTCAATCCATGGCCTTGCCATGTTGATGAGAAGAATTGAATACATAACACCTTCAGGGAAACCACCGAACAGCCTTATTAAAATAACAAGAACTCCAGCACCTATACCGTATATTATTCTTCCTTTTGAAGTTACCGGACTTGTAACCATATCGGTTATCATGTATACAGCACCTAACATAAGTCCACCTGCAAGAATGTGAAAGAGAGGGTCAGGATACTTTGAAGGGTTTATTAACCATAAAATTCCACCAAGTACAAAAACGGTTCCAACATAGGATACAGTCTCTTTCCAGTCTATGTATTTCTTGGCAACGAGAAATACAAATCCTATAAGGATAAGAAAGACAGAGGTCTCTCCAAGCGAACCACCTACATTTCCCCAAAACAATGCTTTATAAGAAGTCATTTGATGTGAGAACTTCATAAGTGCAAGAGGTGTAGCAGTGGTAACAGCATCAAATCCCGAATGGAATCCCGGGTTGGGAGCAACCCAGGTTGTAAGCTCTACTGGGAATGCCGCCATGAGAAACGCTCTTCCTATTAGGGCCGGATTAAATATATTCTGTCCTATTCCTCCAAACACCTGTTTCCCGAAAATTATTCCGAACACAGAACCCAGGGCAGCCATCCAGAGCGGTATGGAGGGCGGGAGTGTAAGAGCAAGAAGTATTCCTGTTATTACCTGACTTCCATCAAC
>JAMOUL010000310.1 GCA_027062035.1 Candidatus Aminicenantota bacterium
GGGAAGATTTGATCAGATATTTTTTGTAGATTTGCCCGGCAGAAGGGAGAGGGAAGAAATATTCAGGGTGCATTTTAAAAGGAGGGGAATTAGTCCTGATAAATTTAATCTTCCTCAGCTTGCACAGATAACCAAGGGATGGTCAGGTTCTGAGATAGAGCAGGCTATAATATCCGCAATGTACGAAGCTTTCAACGAAAACAGGGAGATGAACGAGGACGACCTGTATAGAATTTTTACCAACTCCGTTCCACTTTCCACAACAATGGCCGAGCAAATAAAAAAGATCAGAAGCTGGGCGCATGATAGGGCTGTAAGAGCTTCTTCAGAAAAACCTGAAATTTAGAATTGTCTTTTTAAAAATTTGAACAGATTAGACCTGTTTTCCTATCCAGATAATGGGAGTAAAATATGTATATGAGGGTAGTTGTTGTGAAGGTAAAGGGGAATTTTACAGACGCTTTAATGAAAGGATTTTCTTCCCTGTGTTCATCACCAGGGGACTGTCTGAAAAAATACTTTAAGGGGAAATTTGCCTCTTTAAAGGTTAACACCCTTTCAGGAAAAATGGTATCCACAACCCCGGAGCTTTCCTATTCTATGGGTCAGATCGTTCTGAATCATCTTGGAGATGAGGTTATAATCTGGGACAGGAGTGAGAGGGAGATGAAACACGCCGGGTATCGTATAAAAAGACGTGGGACCATGAAAGTAATAGCCACGGACTCACCGAGGGTGGGCTACAGTCAGAACCTGATTGTAAAGGGTAATATAGGCTCCCTTTTTTCGAGAATTCAAATGGCAGCGGATGTATCTGTCTCTATAGCAGTTCTTAAAGACCACGATATTGCCGGAGTGACCCTTGCCATGAAAAATTATTATGGAGCCATACATAACCCCAATAAGTACCATGATAATGGGTGCAATCCCTTTATTCCGGAACTGTTTTCATGCGAGCCAATTGTTTCCAGGCACATTCTGTCCATAATAGATGTTACAAAGGCACAATTTCACAGAGGGCCTGCCTATCATTCCCGATGGTATGCCAGACCGGGCTATATAATAATGGGACAGGATCCTGTGGCAGTGGACCATTTTGGCTGGAAATTTATAGAAAAACTGAGACAGAAAGCCGGTCTCCCTCCACTTAAGGAGGAAAACCGGGAACCTGTATGGCTTTACACCGCAGAAAAGATGGGCCTTGGAAGCACAAAGTATGAGGTGATAGAACTATGAGAAGAAGGGATTTTATTAAGATAATCGGGGGTACCCTGGTTTTTCCCACCCTTGAAGTATCAGAAGCAAGGGGGCAGGGTTTTGTCTTTACCCGTTCCCTTTCGGATCATGAAGCCAGATACTACGAGAAACTACCTGATAGAAGGGTTAAATGTTTACTCTGTCCCAGAGAATGTGTGGTTGGCGATAAAGAAAGGGGATACTGTGGGGTGAGGGAAAATCGTGGAGGAAAATACGTTTCCCTAGTTTATGGAAGGCCGGTTACGGT
>JAMOUL010000311.1 GCA_027062035.1 Candidatus Aminicenantota bacterium
TCATTGCGTTTCCTCTGCTCCTTTTAGCAGGAGCAGGGAATCTTTTCCTGTTTCCCTTCTATTCCATTACTTCTCCATATGGAAGTCTGCTGTTTTTGTCTGCAGGAGAGCAACAAATTTACCTCGATGGCTTCAGGATACCTGACCCTATCTTTGACCTTTATCCCCAATTACCTTCATTTAAATATTCAATGGAAAAGGGGGAAACTCAGTATCACTCTCAATTTTCCGAAAAAAGAGAACTTTTCGTGGGCACCAGAAAGGATTTCGGACTCAGGGGTAACTACGGGCCCATCTTTCTCCAGCTTGCTACCCATGAAGAGCGCGAGGGCAGGGAATATTCCATCCTCGGAATCAAAAAATGGGAACGCAGTCTGCTCTATGTTAACTTCTATCGGAATTACTCCTTTTTCACTGGCAAATGGAGGAATGTGTTCCTCTCTTCATTTGACCGCCATGGTGAAAATCTAAATATCTTCGCCCAGATAAAATCCTATGCTTCCAGTGGAAATAATGAAACCCTCTCACTCTTCCTCTTCAGCTTATCAGGGGACTACCAGAGAGACCTGGGCACCGAATCATTCCTTCACGTTATAGAGAATATAGAAATAGGTTATGGAAAATACAGATGGAAAGAGGACAGAATCATATATCTCAACGAATCACCTTTAATGAAGGTTTCCTATCCTGGCTATTCGTACAGACCATTTAAATCAGAAACTCTTGCATATGTAAGCATCGAAAAGAAAAGAATAGATGCAAATTTAGGAGCCTCTCTCACATACATAGGAAATAGGTTGTTTCCCCATCCATATGTAAAATTAAACTTTGACACTGAAAGGGTAAATGGATTCATTGAATACAGGGGTGTAACTCCTCCATTAGAATCCCTTTATGGACTCAACCGAAAAGATCATCCTGAAACCTTTTACTCATGGAATTCGGGCTGGTCTGAGATAGGAAGGGGAACAATAATTCAATGGGATGGGGCTCCGGGTCCATTTCACAGGATAAGGGGTGTAATTGATTTTCAAAAGGGAGTCAGAAATCTAACTTTTAAAATGGGGGCCTTTTTCATTAGAGATTGGGGTATTCCTGAAGATAAAGGCATCTGGGGTAAAGAATACGAAACAAAGGTTTCCTTTCAGGAAAAATTTTATCCCATATGGATAGAGGAAAACCTCCGCAAATATCATTACTCCAATTTTTCGGAGCTCTGGAGAGAAAGGAAAGGCGCCTATATTGGGGTTAGCTATCGGTCTGGCGGGATACATCTATACTCCTATCTTTCTTTTAAGGAAACCGAAGGAACATATCCCTTTGAACCTTACAGCTATTATCCCGGAGATTTTGCACTTTATTCTTCCACCATAATGAACCAGAAAAACACCTCCCCTGAATTCGTGGACAAACTCAAAAGCGAATATGGATGGGGAGATGGCCCGGCATGGTTTATAGATGGAGAGTATTCAGGAAAAGGATTTGAGCTTGGTGGTTATTTTTATCTTTTCAGAAATCCGCCCATCAATTCCTATCTGTTAATTTCCGGCCTGCCTCAGGAAAGTTTCTTCCTTCCACTGGAAAACCTGGGAAAATATTTAGGGGAGTGGAACTTTACGTCCGGAATGTACCTGAAAATAAACCTGAAAAAATTTCAGGTGATCCTGGAAGGTGTGAATTTCTTCAGGGAGACCAACGTTCTGAAAACCGTTATAGACGGAAAAGAAATGGTCTATTATCCTTTCCCCCCTCAGAGAATACTTATTGGTATCGGCTTTTAATCTATTCTTTCCAGATAAAGGGTCGGTCCTCACTTATAATTTCTGCTTCATCTATAGAGTTTCTAAGGTATTGAGGAAGGGAAAAACTGGAATGGAAAAGGGAAGCATTTAAATATTTTAGACCGCTAAATCCAAAGTTGTTCATTCTTCTAATTACTTCATCCTCATCCAGCTCAATGGGGTCTGTTATTTTTGATGCAAGATTAAACCCCCAGGGCATGTTGAAAGAAAAAACAAAGGCCCAATATGGCCTGACCACAGGGAAAACTTCCCGCAGGGTTACAGTCAGTGATGAGAAAAATTGATTATAGTAGGGGTCTGCGCTGCCAGATTGCACCGCAAGCACCCCACCCTCATTAAGGTGTTCGTAAACGGTCTGAAAATATTCCCTTGTAAAAAGCTTAATAGAAGGTCCCCCTTCAAGGGGTTCTGTAAGGTCACTTATAATTACATCGAATTTTTCATCCGTTGAGTGGAGATATTTATAGGCGTCATCGATTATGACCTCAGCCCGGGGATCCTCAAAGGCTCCGGCTGACCATTCTGGCATGTGTTCTTTGCACAACTCTACGAGCTCACCGTCAATATCCACCATAACAGCTCTCTTTACACCCTTTGCCCTTAACACTTCCCTCAGGGTAGCGCCTTCTCCGCCACCTATTATAAGCACCTTCTCAGGCGAACCATGGGTAATAATGGCTGGATGTACCAGGGATTCGTGGAAAACGAACTCGTCTATCTGAGCGGACTGAACCTTTTTATCGAGGAAAAGTGTCTTCCCAAAAACACCGAGTCTCAGTATGTCTATCTGTTGAAATTTGCTTCTACCGCTAAAAATATACTCTTCCACCCGATATCCATAGAGTAAGGAGTCGGTGAACTCTTCCCAGAACCACAAACCGTCGCTCAAGATACCATTTCCTCCTGTTTTCTATAAGATGAGACCTCAGGCAAAACCCCTCTCTTTACTTCCATTATAGTTACATGTTCGGGTTTAAAAGCTTCCTTTAATACCTGGATTGCTTTGTCCACATCCACACTGGGATCACAGTAAAAAAGATCCACAGCGGCATACCTTTCTTCTGGCCATGTGTGGATTGTGTAATGGCTTTCTTCGATTACCACCACCCCCGAAACCCCGTATGGGAGGAATTGATGGAAGAAAATTTCAACTACCTTTGCCTTTGACTCCTTTGCCGCCCTTTCCATTGCCTTACCAACGTAATCAACACCCTTCAGGGTGTGAGGATCGCATCCATACATCTCAATGAGAAGATGGATCCCCAAAGCTTCTCTGCGCAATTGGCACCTCCTTTTTTGTTTTTTTGCTACCAGTTGTCAACGTAAATTTTCCCGAGACAAAGTTTTCGTCGGGAACTCATACACCCTCCTTTAAATTTTATATTCATACTACCTTTACTACTTTACCTGCCTTAAGGCATTTTGTGCAAACATAAACTCTCTTTTTTACCCCATTTTCAAGAATTGTTATTTTCTGAAGATTGGGAAGCCAGCGCCTTTTTGTTAAATTGTGGGCATGACTGATATTGTGTCCTGTCATGGGCCCTTTTCCACATACATAGCATCTTCTAGCCACTTTCTACCTCCTTAGAGACAACGGACTTCTATTTTAACAGAAACCCAAAATTTCGTCAACAATCCGGTTATATTATCTTCCTCCTTCGTACAACCTCATAAAATACTCGACACTTCTATCATAGGTTTTTTCTGCCTCGTCAGGGAAAAAACATGCAGGAAGTTCTCCCCTTTCTCTATGATACTTTATACATTCACAACACAGGCCCTTTTTGTCACAAAAGGGATACGTACAGTTACAATCTGATAAATTTCTATCTTTTTTACACTCCATTTTTACCCTCTATTTTTTAACAATAAGTATAATTTCGCCCTTCCTTCCAAGCTGAATTGAATCACCGGAATGTATTACTTCCTGAGATATTTTCTTCCCTGAAACATAGGTTCCATTGGTAGAATTAAGGTCAACAACGAGAAATTTGTCCCCTTCCTTTGGAATAATTTTACAATGGACCTTGGACACTATCGGTTCTGCTATAACTATCACTGCTCTGGAAGGATCCCGTCCTACCACCGCCCCTTCTTCAGGCAATATCTCCTCTCCCATTTGATTTCCCCTTATAAAGATAGTAACCCGGGGTTGATGTTTCTCCTCCAGGACCGTTTCCTTCTCCTGTTCGGACTTCTCCCGCTCCTCCTTCATAAATTCCTTCTCGGGAATTTTTCTCCTCTTCTTTGCGGGTCTGAACTGTCCCTTTGGGGCTGGCTTTAAAGCGATGTAAAGGATAATAATTATCAGGACCAGCACTATAATACCTGTAATCACCAGGACCTTACTCTGCATCCAGAGTTTTTTAAGGGTGGAAAGGTTCTGAATGTCCTTCAGAATACGTTCTCTCAACTTCAGAAGATCAGGCTGGTTCTCCATGGAACTTAAAGCAACATCCACCAGCTCCCTTGCTTTAAACAAGTTTCCTGCCCAGTACTCATTAAGTAGCTGATTGTAGGTTTTTGTAAACTCTGAAACCTTATTGGTTTCCACCCCTGCATCTCTGAGGAATTCCTTGGCGGTATTTATGGGAATAAGAAATTTATAATCCTTTACCTCCCGTGGAACCCCATCCTGTCCTATGATATAGGAAATATAACCTATAACCCCTATAACCTTGCCTTCTTCGTCCACCACAGGTCCTCCGGAATTTCCCTCCTTTAGATTGGCATCGGTTAATATCACAGGTACACCCATATAATCAGCTTTAACAGAAGAAATTACCCCCTTTGTAATAGTTGGCTGAATTCTTGATTTTGCAGGAAGGAAATTATGGGTCACCGGATCCACGCTATCAGGATAACCCACAGCAAAAATATCCTGATTAAGGACTACCTTAGAAGAATCTCCCAGCATCAGAACAGGACAGTTTATCCTGTCTATTTTAATAACAGCAATATCCTTTCCTTCTTCAAGAATGGAGGGGGAATATTTCTTTATTTCATAACGATACCATTTTCCATTGCTGAGCATTACCCGAGGAAGCATTTCAAGCTCTTTTATTCTGGGTCTATGACTGAGTTTCCATCTTCTAATATTCCGTGCTGTAACATCCTGACCCTCTTCCCTCAGCTTCTTTATAACAAAAAGGCTTATCACCCTGGAATTAAAGGCGTCTTTGCTTTCCGAATAAAGTTTAAAGTCCCTGACAACATGACCGTTGGTTAATATATATCCCTCGGGATGAACAATAAATCCGGAACCGGTTGAGCCAAGCACCACATCTTCAATAACCGGAACTCTCTTCACTATATGTTCAATTTTCGCCTTTATGGTGTTCTGAACTAATACAACCGCTGGTTTTATCTTATAGGCGAGTTTTTCCGCCTCTGTTAAATTTCTGGGTGCGGGAAAAATCATAATTAACACAACGAAAAACACCACCACCCATGTTATTTTTCTTCTCATAATACCCCTCCTTTAACTGATTTTAATATAAACTTTCTTATAAACTCCACGTCTTCTTTTACCGTCATTCTTTTCCTCAGTACAAATTTTGCCTTTAACCCACCCCTGGATTCAATTTCAAGCTTCCATTCCTCTTCCCATAACCGCTTGGTGGGCTTAACCTCTTTGAGAAACCTGGCCTTCAATAAAAAAGTTCTATTTTTATAATCTTCGGGAACGTATTTAATATATCCCCTTCCCAGGATGAGCCAGCCAACGCTTTCTGAACCCCACAATCCAGGAAGGAGTTTGACCTCAAAAGCAATATATCCCAACCGGGAAAATGCTATTTTAAACAATTGCAAAGCTCTTTTATAGTTTCTCATCAGAAAATATGCCCTTGCAGTATGGAGGTAAATTCTCCCGTCTTTAGCCCCTCTTGCAATATACTTTTCACCGAGCATGCTTGCCCTGTAGAAGAGTTTTGTTTCCACAAGGGTTCTTATCTTCCAGTAGGCGCCGGACGGTATCCTTCCTTTGGGAGATACCCTTTTGGTAACTTTAAGTTTTTGCCTGGTGGTAACAGACTTCTTCCGGGGTACCGTCCGTGATGTCTCTACCTTCTCTGATTTCTCTGTAAACCTGATCTTTTGTTTATTCTGTTTCGGTTTTTCTTTTCTATGTACCCCTATAGAGGTTCCCTGTTTAGAAATCCTTTT
>JAMOUL010000312.1 GCA_027062035.1 Candidatus Aminicenantota bacterium
GGCCAGTAAAATGAAGAAATCCAGGGCAGAAGGGAAGGACGCGGAGGTTCTGGCGTGGTCCGACAAATATCTGCAGGGCAAAGGGTTTGTTCCGTGGAAAAAGTTCCAGCATCCGGTGTTTGGCGAGGTTGAAATAGGTGGTATTGTTCCCTACCTGACCACTGCTCCTCCTTTGAAACTGGTGGAGAAGAACGTGGAGGCTGATATTGAATTTGCTCTGAAACTTGCTGAGAAGCTACCTGCGATAAAGTTTAGAAAAACAGAATTGAAAAAACTGAGCAGCAATGTTTACCGGATTACGGTATGGGTGGAGGATAGTGGCTTTTTCCCAACTGCCCTTGCTCACGGAGTTACCAACAGACAGGTGCCTCCGGTGTACGTTGAGATAAGCGGTGCTGATCTGATTTATGGAAAGAAGAGGGAGAGGATTCAAAGGATAGAGGGACTCACGGCGAAGAAGTTGACCTGGATTGTTATGGGAAAGAAGGGAAAGAAGGTTAAAATTACCGCTTTTCACGTCAAATCAGGTAGAGACCAGGTGGAGCTGGTTCTCAATTAAGGAGGGGAAGATGAAAAGATTGATTGTGATGTTTTTAATCCTTGGCTTTACCCTTACGGCCGGGGTTTTAAAGTTTGACCATTATTACCCATATGAGGAAATAGGACAGGCGGCAAAAAAACTTGAAAGGGCATACCCTGGCTTTGTGAAGGTAAGGGTAATAGGAAAAAGCGTTGAGGGCAGAAATATCTGGTTGATAACCATAAACAATCCTGCAACAGGAGATGAATTTTCCAAGCCAGCCATGTACGTGGAAGGAAACATTCACGGTAACGAGATTCAGGGAGGGGAAACCTGTCTTTATATTGCTGATTATCTGCTTTCTAACTATGGGAAGGTCGAAAATATAACCAGACTGGTGGATAGGGTGGTATTTTATATCGTGCCGGTGGTTAACCCGGATGGAAGATGGCACTTTTTCCATCAGGCAGCGACTCCAAATGATTTCAGGGGAACAGCCAGGCCTCACGACGACGATATGGATGGGCTCCTGGACGAGGACCCTCCTGAGGACCTTGATGGCGATGGAAACATTGTGATGATGGTGAAAAAGGTTAGAGGTGGTAGATATGTATTCGATAAAGAGGACCCGCGAATACTGAGGCCTGCAAAACCCGACGAAATAGGAGAGTACGACATTATAGGAATGGAGGGAATCGACAACGATGGAGACGGTCTTTTCAATGAGGATGGTTATGGTTACCAGGATCCCAATAGAAGCTGGGGTTTTGACTGGCAGCCGCCCTACGTTCAGCACGGTGCAGGCAGGTATCCTTTTGACATTCCAGAAACCAGGGCAGTGGCGGAGTTTCTGAAGACACACCCCAACATTGCAGGGTTTCAGGACTTTCATAATTTTGGCGGATGGATCCTTAGAGGTCCGGGTTCTCCTGGCACAAGGTATCATTATAGCGACATAAAAGTCTTTGACTACATAGGAAAACTTGGTGAGAAAATTCTTCCGGGGTATAAATATGTGGTTAGCTGGAAGGGACTTTATACGACCTATGGTGCGAGTGACGATTTTGCCTATGGAACCTTTGGCATATTTTCCTTTACCAATGAGGAGTGGAAAATCCAGCAGGATTTTGATGGGGATGGGAAGGTGACGGATAAGGAAAGGATGAAATGGAACGATTATATTCTTAACGGAGCTAATTTCGTTAAATGGCACAGGTTCAACCATCCTCAGCTGGGAGAGATCCTTCTCGGTGGATGGAAGAAGTGGTCCACCAGAATGCCACCTGTGTTTATGCTGCCTGAGGTTATCCATAGAAACGCGGAATTTGTGATATTTCACGCTTCCCAGATGCCTCAAATAGAAATAGCTGATATCAGGGTAGAAAAGGTGAAGGGAAAAATATACAGGGTTACCATGACGGTGTTGAACAAAAAATCCATTCCTACCCGTTCCGGATGGGCGGTAAGTAAAAAGATAGGGAGGCCAGATTTTGCCAGAATAGTGGGAGTAAAGGTACTTTCGGGAGGGATCCTCATTTCTCCATATAGTAATCAGGTGAGATTGCAGGAGCATGGTCCTGACAGGGTCTGGGTAGACAGTGTACCAGGACATGGTACAGTTCGAATTCAGTGGCTGGTAGAAGGAAAGGGAAAGGCCAGAGTTATCTTTGACTCCCGAAAGGGCGGGAAACTGGTTCGTGAGGTCAGAATTAAATAATAAAAAAATATGGGAGGAGGGGAAGCCCTATTCGGCTCCCCTTCCTTCTTCCGAAGATTTAAAAAACATATCAAAGGAAGCGCCTCTTCTGGATATAGGATGTGGATACGGAAGGCTCCTTGCTCACCTCCATGATATGGGTTTTTCCAATCTTTTCGGGGTCGACTACGTAATGGCTCCCATGATAAGGATTAACTTTGCGAGGGTAGTTGCGGGCAGGGCAGAGGCGCTTCCTTTTAAAAGTGATATTTTCAGGGCTTCCTTTCTGGTGGGGGTACTTTCCAATCTGGTTGAGGATGAAAGAAGAAGCGAAGTATTCCGCGAAGCTGCGAGAGTACTTACCACCGGTGGCATTCTTTTTGTATCTGCCTTTGCTATAAATAAATACTACGAGGAAAAATACAAAAAGGGTGAGAAGGAATTTGGTAGGTACGGAATTTTCCGCTCCTCTTCAGGAGGAGTTTTCAGGCACGTTTCAGAAGAAGAGCTGGTGAAACTCCTATCTCTGTCAGGGTTTAAAATTGAAAGTTTTAAGCGTTTGCCATTTACCACCATGCATGGAAATCCCGCAGAGGGATTTGTAGTCCTTGCCCGAAAATATTGAACTGAGCAGTATCTTTTTGTATATAATTACATTCTATCCTTATGCAGACCTTTCACCAGTTCCTGTAAAGGTCCTCCCTGTTTATTGGTAAGTTATTGCTGCCATCCGGGAAGTTTTTCACCAGCAGTGCCTGGTGAAGGCCGAAGAGTTCGGATTTGAAGCCGTAACTGGACCCTGTTAAAAACATCCTCCAGGTGCGGTAAACAACCTCGTCAACGTACTGAAGTGCCTTTTCCCTGTTCTCTTCCAGTCTCTTTGCCCAGTGCCATAGGGTTTTTGCATAATGCTCCCTGAGGTTTTCCACGTCCCTTACCTCGAATCCCACCTTTTCTGCAACAGCAAGGGTGTGAGAAATGGATTGTAATTCCCCATCCGGGAATATGTAGGTGGCAGAGAAAGACCATCTTGCAGGGGTTTTCCTGGGTTTTCTTCGGGTAATTCCGTGGTTTAGAAACAGTCCACCGTGTTTTAGCAGTTTATAGGCTCTTCTGAAATATTCCTCAAGCATCTCTTTACCAACATGTTCGAACATTCCAATACTTACTATTTTGTCGAAACTTGCCCATTCTTCCATTTCCCTGTAATCCCTGTAGTCCACACGTATCCTGTCCTGTAGACCCAGTTCTTTTATTTTCTCATTGGCGTATTCGTACTGGTTTTTGCTCAGGGTTATACCGTATCCCTTTATACCGTATTTTTGCGCAGCATAAATAAGAAAACCACCCCATCCACATCCAATATCGAGAACCTTCTCGCCTTCCCTGAGCCTGAGCTTTCTGCATATGAGTTCCAGTTTGTTTTTTTGAGCAGTGTGTATATCTTCGTTCCAGTCTCGAAAATAGGCGCAGGAATAATTCATAAGTTCATCCAGCCACAGGGAATAGAATTCGTTGGAAACGTCGTAATGATAGGAAATTGCCTGTTTATCCCTTTCAATCGAGTGAATCTTTCCCCTTAATCTGGCAGCTTTTCTGGTGCTGTGTAGTTTCTGAAATTTGACCTTTGCATTGAGTAACGAAATTATTTTGCCCCAGAAAGCAGGTCTTTTTACCATTTGTTTGTACTTCCTTTCGATGTGAGTCTCCATTGAAAAGAGGGCTATCATATCCCCTTCTACATCGAATTCTCCATAAATATATGATTCTCCAAGGCGACGGTCCACGGGGAATACAAGCATGTTTGCCAGGGTTTTAGGATGGTTCAGAATTACTGTGAAAACAGGTTCTCCGGCTCCTTCAGGTTTCCAGACCGTTCCATCCCAAAGTTTAAAGGCGAAATCCTTAAAGGGAGAATCGCCGAAAAATTCCTCAAGAAGCTCAATATTTCTCTTCTTGAGTTTTTCATCCCTCATTTTTGCGCCTCCTTTATAATTCTGTCCAGAACGTTTTTCATTCTGGTCATATGGGTCCCATCCCAGTAGACCCTACCGCATTTTTTACATATGGAAAATCTCGTTGCCCTTTGAAAAGCGAGGGGAGGAACCAGTTTTTTTGCGGTTTCCCTGTCTATTTCCTTCAGTTCGCCATTGCATACAGGGCACCTTGTGAAGGGTTTTATGGCCTCTTCAAGGTGGAATGCCCTGATCACCTCTTCGATTTCCTCTTCCCATGTCCTGCCCATCACAAGATAGCCTCCTTTCGCTGCAAGTTCCCTGTCTTTGGTAAGGAGAGCCCTTCCTTCCTTTCGGGCAAGTAGCAGGAGCTGATTGTCATCAACATTGCAGTCAAAGAAGACATCAAATCCAAGAATCCTCAGCCACCTTGCCAGTTTTCCCAGCATACAATCAACGGCGAATTTTCTCATGGCTCATAAAAATCCTGGACAGAATGGATACCAGATTAAGATAGAATAATCCGTACTCCCTTGAAGGTTCTATTTCTGTTCCTTCGTGCCATTCGTTGAACGTGGAAATAATGAGTCCTTCCGGATGATGGCTCATCAACATGGCGTAAATCCTTTCCATTGTTTGTCCTCCATTCCTGGAGATATAAAGCGACTGAGGGTTACATCCTTTTCTCTTATCAAACCCCGGATAAACGGGAAGGAAAAGAGGAATGTTTTTAAGGATTGAGGCATGATGTGCCCAGTTAAAGTATTTCTCCTGTGTTTCCAGAGTAGCTTTTCCGAAAAAAATTGGCAGGTAAAAGTATATTCCAGAAAAGGCCTGAAGAGTTGTGGAGTCCCGGGAATGTGCCATTGTTATTGGTTTTAAGCCTGCTCTCCTTACCCTTTTAAAGACCTCCTTCCAGAAGGATAGGTTCATTTGATCAGCAGAAAAGAGGAAAATTAAAGGCCTATTATTTATTTTTAAATATATGGGTAATTTGCTGTATTTCTTGAGAATATGGTTAATTTCATTAGCGGCTCTTTCAGGAGAGACATCTTCAGGGTAATCGGGAAAGGGAAATGAAAACGAAAATTTAAAATTTCTCCTTATAGCTTCCCTGATAAAGACCTCGGTGGCCAGTGCACCATATGTTTCACTTCCAAACCACGGGATAATAAAACCTTCAATACCTGCCTGTTGAGCCCATGAGATGTGCCTTTTAACTATGTCGGGGGAAGCTGAATCATAGGGTCCAAGGATGGGGAAATGAGCCGAATTAAGGTCTCCTATGTCAGGATTGTGTCCGCAGAGGTTCCAGTGTATCCACTTACCTGCAGGACCTTCAGGATTACCGTACCATGTGTAGTAATAGCTGAGCACTCTTTTTTTTATGGGAAGATGTTTTTCCCTTTCTATTTCCCTTCCCGGAATGACGACGGTGTAGTCCATGGAGTTGAGTTTTCCATTATGGATGTCGTTTTTTATTGAGACAGTTTCTCCATTATAGGCAAAAGAAAGCATCACAGCTCCTGTGTATCCCTTCTGGATATTGATTTTCAGAGGTTGCTTAAAATCATATAAATATATTTGAAATTCTCCCGTTGTTCCCTCCTCAGACGTCTGAATGAAATAAATACTGTCAGGGTAACACCTGAATCTTTCTCCCACCTGAGCACCTTTGCAATAGGCGACTCCTGCATTTTTAAATGAAATCAGCGTCCAGTCACTGGATGAATATATTTTGAGGGAGCTCTGAAAATAGGTGGCGGTTAAAACTGGAAGTGCAAAAAGCATAAAAA
>JAMOUL010000313.1 GCA_027062035.1 Candidatus Aminicenantota bacterium
GTCTTGAACTTCTTTCTAAAATGCCGGGAAATGTAGCAACAGCTGTTAAAGTTCCTGAAGGGGTTGATGGGGTGGCTCTGGTAAAAACCGTTCAGAAAAAATACGGTGTTTACATTGCCGGAGGACAGAGTTCCTATAAAGGTAAGATTTTCAGAGTAGCTCATCTTGGATACATGAGTGCCTTTGACATAATTACTGCGATCTCTGCGATTGAAATGGCTCTTGCAGAACAGGGTTATAAGTTTGAAATGGGTTCCGGAGTTAAGGCTGCCATGGAAGTATTCGGGAGGGAATGGAAATGAAGATTCTGGTATGCGATAAGATAGCTCCCGAGGCTCTGGAAGAGCTTAAGAAATTAGGCGATGTGGTTTATAAAACGGGAATGGGTCCGGAAGAACTCAAGAAGGAAATCGCTGACGCCGATGTAGCAGTTGTTCGTTCTGCTACCAAACTCCGCAGAGAGATCCTCGACGCTGCTAATAAGCTTAAACTTATAGTAAGAGCAGGTATTGGTCTGGATAATATAGACCTTGAAGCGGCTAAAGAAAAGGGGATAGAAGTCAGAAATACACCTGCAGCCACATCAATCTCTGTGGCCGAACTTGTCTTTGCTCACATGCTTGCAGCTGCGAGAATGCTTCCCATGGCCTATACTTCTATGAAAGCTCATAAATGGGAGAAAAAGCTCTTCCAGGGATTTGAGCTTTATGGTAAGACCCTCGGCGTTATAGGCTTTGGAAGAATAGGGAGAGAGGTGGCCAGAAGAGCGGTTTGCTTCGGTATGAACGTTCTCTGGTATGATGTTGTTGATGTTGAAACCGATATAAAGGGCAGAAGGGTGAATCTGGATGAACTGCTTTCCTCTTCAGATTTTATTACCGTTCATGTACCTCTTCTTCCCCAGACAAAGTACATGATCAATGGTGAGGCCATTTCCAGAATGAAGGACGGAGTCGTTCTGGTTAATGCAGCCAGAGGAGGAGTGGTGGAGGAAAAGGCAGTTCTCGATGCCCTTGAATCCGGAAAGATAAGTTTCTACTGCGTGGACGTTTTTGAGAAAGAACCTACAGATAACTTTGCCCTTATAGATCATCCCAGGGTTATCCCTACTCCCCATATAGGAGCTTCTTCCCGTGAGGGTCAGCTTCGAGCTGGTATGGAAGTGGTGAGGATTGTGAGGGAATTCTTCTCCTGATGGATGAGGATCTGGATCTTTTACTGGAGAAACAATCTGTATATACAGTAAAACAGCTCAGTCTGATCATAAAGAACGAGATTGAGAAGCTCGGGTTTGTGTATGTGAGAGGTGAGGTTTCCAATGCCCACCTCTCACATGCCGGCCATTTTTACTTTGACCTCAGGGAAGAAAATTACACGATAGCAGTCGTTCTTTTTAAAAGTCGGACCAGAGGAGTGGTTCGCTTTCCAAAGGATGGAGAAAAGGTGGAGGTGGGCGGAAGACTGACAACCTATGAGGGAAAGAGCCAGTATCAGATCATTGCAGATGTGGTAGTTCAGCGAGGAATCGGGGAACTGAGGGAAGCTGTAGAGAAACTGAAACGCAAGCTGATGGCCGAGGGACTTTTTGATGAGTCCCTCAAGAAACCCCTGCCACTTCTTCCCAGAAGAATAGGCGTGGTTACTTCGCCCCACGGAGCAGCCATAATGGATATCATAAGAACCATAAGAAGAAGAAATTCATCCGTACATCTTTTCCTTTATCCAGTAAAAGTTCAGGGTGAAGGGGCGGAGGATGAAATTGCAAGGGGCATAGAGGTTTTTAACCGCTGGGGTAAGGTGGATGTGATAATAGTGGGAAGGGGAGGTGGAAGTTTTGAAGATTTAATGGCTTTCAATACAGAGAAGGTGGCAAGGGCTATTTTTGCATCAAGGATTCCCGTTATATCCGCGGTAGGCCATGAAGTTGATTTTACCATAGCTGATTTTGTGGCAGATCTGAGGGCCGCAACTCCGACAGCCGCAGCAGAGCTTGTTATTAAGAGTCGAGAAGAACTTAAAGAAAAACTGGATGCCATTGAGGCAAATCTTATTTCCATGCTTAAGGCGCTGGTTAACAGGCGGCGCAGAGAGTTTCTTGAGGCGGAGAGGAGCCTTCGGGCAATAGAGACAAGGTTTTTTAACGTTTTGAGAGATTATGACAGGATATATGAAAGGTTGTTCCGTTCCTTACCCAGAACCCTTGAAGTCAAAAGAAGGCGACTTTCTACTTTAACCATTACCCTTTTAAGAATGTCTCCAGCAGGACCTGCCTCTAAAAAGATAGGAGAGCTCCGGGAAAGACTTTTAAGATTTTCACCAGCCCTCAGGGTTTCTTCTTATATGGATAAGCTGAAAAACCTGTATGTGAGAATGGGGAGGGCTATTTCCCTTGT
Source organism: Candidatus Aminicenantota bacterium (assembly GCA_027062035.1). Lineage (GTDB taxonomy): Bacteria > Acidobacteriota > Aminicenantia > S016-38 > S016-38 > S016-38. Next base: position 2,394 of record JAMOUL010000313.1, read on the forward strand.
TTATGAAGGAAAGAAGGGGGAGCTGGATAAACTGATTTCACAGCTCAGGATGCTGAGCCCTTATTCTGTGCTGGAGAGGGGGTATTCAATTGTTCTTAAGGATAATAAGGTAATAAAGGATTCTGCTCAGGTAAGCAGAGGGGACCGTCTGGAAATAAGGCTTCATCGAGGGAAACTTGATGCTCAGGTAAAGGGAACCTGGTCACTTCCCACTGAATGAATTTCCGGAGCATATCCGGAACTTTCTGCGCTTAAAGAAAACCTTTTTCCTTCATCCATTCATCATTGTAGACCTTGGAAAGGTACTTGAGGCCGGAATCGGGAATTATGGTAACCACAATATCATCTTCCGGGAGTCCCTTTGCTACCTCTAATGCTCCCAGAACGTTGGCCCCTGATGAACCACCCCCGAATATTCCTTCCTCCATGGTGAGCCTTCTCGTCATAAGGAAAGAGTCTTTATCGTTTACCCTTACCATATCATCTATAAGGGTAAAATCTATTATAGGTAGCAGCCTTTCGTCTCCCAGCCCTTCTATTTCATAGTCCCCTGGCCTGGAAAGTTTTCCTTCTTTAAAATAGTCATAAAATACGGAACCTTCGGGGTCAACCGCTATGCATTTAACTTCAGGATTCATCTCCTTTAGATATTTACATACACCCATGAAGGTTCCACCGGTTCCCATGCCAGCTACAAAGTGAGTTATTCTTCCCCCTGTCTGTTTCCAGATTTCTGGTCCAGTGGTGTGGTAATGAGCCTCCACGTTTCCAAAATTTTCATGCTGGTCAACATAGAAAGCATTTTCAATGGATTGGGCAATTTCCCTGGCCTTTCTGTCCCTGTCAGCAAGAGTTCCTTCTACCAGAACTACCTCTGCTCCAAATGCCTTCAGATGATCCAGTTTTTCCTTTGAAACCTTGTCGATTACTGTGAGGATTACCTTGTAACCCATAACAGCACCATAGAGGGCAATAGCTACTCCTGTGTTTCCGGATGTAGCTTCTACAATGGTGGCTCCTGGCTTGAGCTTTCCTTCTCTTCTTGCCTTCTCCAGTACATAGATAGCCATCCTGTCCTTTACGCTTCCACCTGGATTCAGATATTCGATTTTCGCAAGGACAAGGGGTTTTAAACCTTTTGTTACCCGATTTAATTTCACAAGGGGAGTGTTCCCTATTATGTCAAGGATTGTTTCTTCGTATTTCATGGGGTAATGATTATAACCCAGACATGAAAAATTTACAATATCCGAAAGAACTTTTTAAACCATGCCCTGTCTGAAGTTCTATTTTCTGCTGGGGAATATTTTTGCGGTAGCCATAATAGTATTTTAATTCAGGATATTACGTTTATAGGGGTTTTAACATTTGAACATTGAATAAATGGATGGATGAATTGTCTCACATTTCTGAATCCAGTGTTTTATAAAAACTGAAGATATAACAGGTTCTTGAGGTCGTGGTCTATTACCGCAAGCTCTTCATCTTAAAAATCTTTTTCGTTTCTTTAACGCTTTTAAAAAACTTAACTTCTTCAGGAAGATCTAAAAAAGTATTTAGACCTTCATTATTTCTTCTTCCTTCTTTTTCGCAAGCTCTTCAGCTTTCTTTATATATTCGTCGTGGATCTCCTGGATTTTATCGAATCCCCTGAATTTGTCGTCTTCGGATATTTCTTTATTTTCTTCCATCTCCTTAAGTCTCTCCCTGCAATCTCTTCTTATGTTCCTTATGGCTGCTTTGGTTTCCTCCAGGATTCTGTGAAGTAGTTTTACCAGATCCTTCCTTCTTTCCTCATCGAGAGGTGGAATGGGAATCTTTAACTGTGTACCATCGTTTACAGGATTGAAGCCCAGATTGCTTCTTATAATAGCCTTTTCAATTTCAGGGATAGCGTTTTTGTCCCATGGCTGGATTATTACCAGGTCAGGGCTGGGAATATTTATGGTGGCAAGCTGAGTTATTGGTGTGGGTGCACCATAGTATTCCACCTTTATTTCTTCAAAAATTGCAGCTGAGGCTCTCCCTGTTCTGAGTTTCGCTATTTCCTTTTTGAAATGTTCCAGGGATGCCTCCATTTTTTTCTTTGCTTCCTTAAATACCTGTTCCATCTCACACCTCCTGTTTTACGATGGTTCCAACCTCCTCCCCCAGAATAATTTTTTTCAGATTTCCCTTTCCCTTTATGTTGAAAACTATTATGGGCATGTTATTTTCCATGCATAACGTTACAGCAGTTGAATCCATTACACGGAGACCCTTTTCCAGGACCTGGAAATAAGTGAGCTCTTTAAACATTTCTGCCTTTTCTTCCTTCATCGGGTCAGCAGCAAAAATTCCCTCCACCTTTGTGGCTTTCAAAAGTACATCAGCCCTCATCTCAATTGCTCTTAGAGCGGCTGCGGTATCGGTGGAAAAGAAAGGATTTCCTGTGCCGCATGAGAATATAACCACCCGTCCCTTTTCCAGGTGCCTCAGGGCCCTTTTGGGTATAAATGGTTCTGCTATGGCCCTTATTTCCAGGGCAGAAATAAGCCGCGTTACTATCCCCCTCTTTTCAAGAAAATTCTGTAGAGCAATGCCATTTATCAGGGTTGCGAGCATGCCCATATAGTCTCCCCATATTCGGTCAATTCCAATTTCCGAAGAATTTATTCCCCTGAAGAAATTACCTCCCCCCACTACAACAGCTATCTCTACTCCCAGGTTTATTGCATCCTCAATTTCTTCGGAAATATATGATAAAACCTTTGGATCGATACCGAATTCTCTATCACCCAGAAGGGCTTCTCCACTTAATTTTAAAAGAAGTCTTTTATAGCGCAAGCCCATCTTCTTAGGGCTCTTCTCCTACTGCGAACCTTACGAACCTCTTGATGACTATATTCTCTCCGAACTTGGCAATCTGCTCGGTGAGGTATTGCTTTACAGTGATCTCAGGATTCTTAACATATGGCTGTTCCAGCAGACACACCTCTTCGTAATACTTCTTGAGTTTTCCTTCAATAATTTTCTCTATTACATGTTCCGGCTTTCCGGAATCCTTTAACTGGTCTCTATAGATTTCCTTCTCCTTTTCCAGGACCTCCTGAGGTATGTCTTCAGGAGATACATAAAGCGGAGATGAAGCAGCTATCTGCATGGCTATATTCTTTGCAAATTCTCTGAATTCTTCGTTTCTTGCTACAAAGTCTGTTTCTGAGTTTACCTCAACCAGGACCCCTATTTTTCCATTGGAATGGATATAGGAGCCTATAAAACCTTCCTTTGTTGCCCTTGTTGCCTTTTTGGCGGCTGTTGCAAGACCCTTTTTCCTGAGAATTTCAATTGCCTTCTCTTCGTCACCGCCTGCCTCTATAAGGGCCTTTTTGCAGTCCATTACGCCCAGGCCTGTTCTTTCCCTGAGCTTTTTTATCTGTTCCATTGTTACTTCAGCCATTTTCTCCTCCTTCATTTTCTTCTGCGACTTTTTCTTCCTGCTCTTCCGGGGTTTCCTCTTCAACCTCGTTTTTAACCTTCATCTGTTCCAGTTCCCTTCTTTCCCTTTCTTCCTTTCCTTCGATAACGGCATCTGCTATTTTGGAGCAGAAAAGCTTAATCGCCCTTATGGCATCGTCATTTCCTGCGATGGGATAATCCACCATGTCAGGGTCGGCGTTTGTATCCACCACTGCAACCACTGGAATACCGAGCTTTCTTGCTTCTCTTATCGGGATTTCCTCGTGGACCGAGTCTATTACAAACATGGCCTTTGGAAGTTCTACCATCTCTTTAATTCCTTCAAGGTTCTTCTGGAGTTTTTTCAGCTTCTTGTCCAGTCGGCTCTGTTCCTTCTTGGAAAGGATCTCCCACTCGCTGGAATTTCTCATTTCTTCCAGCTCTATTAACTTCTCCACACTACGTCTTATCATCTCAAAATTGGTGAGGGTACCTCCAAGCCAGCGATTGTTTACATATGGCATACCGCAACGGGAAGCCTCTTCCTTGATAATTTCCTTTGCCTGCTTTTTGGTTCCCACAAAAAGTACCTCTCCACCATTAGCCACCACTTCCTTAATGAAATTCAGAGCTCTTCTGAAATCTTCTGCTGTTTTCTGCAGGTCTATTATGTGGATACCGTTTCTTCTCCCGTAAATATAGGGAGCCATCTTGGGGTTCCATTTTCTCGTTTGATGTCCGAAATGAACACCTGCTTCAAGCAACTCTTTCATCGTAACATCTGCCATTTTCCCTCCTTACCTCTTGTGATACTGAGGAGCTTTTCTTGCTTTGTGGAGTCCGTACTTTCTTCTTTCCTTTTCTCTGGGGTCTCTTGTAAGAAGCCCCTTTTCCTTTAGGGTTCTTGCAAGTTCCCCATTATATTCAACGAGGGCTCTGGCAATTCCAAGCCTTATGGCATCTGCCTGGGCTGAAACTCCGCCTCCCCTTACTGTGATATAGAGATCGAATTTCTCCAGGGTCTGAGTTATATAAAGAGGTGTCTTTGCCCTGTTCCTTATTGTTTCAGATGGAAAATATTCGTCGAAATTCCTTTCCTTGTTGTTTACAAAAAGCTTTATTTTGCCATTTCCAGGTATAAGAAAAACCCTTGCCGTTGATGTTTTCCTTCTGCCTGTTCCGTAGTAATAGTTTTCTGCCATTTTTCACCCCTTAGAAATTGTATATTTCAGGTTTTTGTGCCTGGTGGGGATGGTTGGGTCCCCTGTAGACCTTTAGTTTCCTGTAAAGTTTCCTGCCAAGACGGTTCTTGGGAAGCATCCCCCATACAGCGTCTTCTATTACCTTTTCAGGGTGACGCTGAAGCATCTCTTTAAGGGTAAATTCCCTGAGGTTTCCGAGGTATCCCGAGTGAGATCTGTAAAGTTTTTGTTCGAGCTTTTTCCCGGTTACTTTCACCTTTTCAGCATTTATAACCACCACAAAGTCTCCTGTGTCAAGAAATGGGGTAAATATCCTTTTGTGTTTACCCCTTAAAAGTCTTGCTATCTCAGTGGCAAGCCTTCCCAGAGTTTTGCCTTCGGCATCGATTAGCCACCACTTTCTCTCGATCTCGTCCTTTTTTGGTAAATATGTCCTCATACTCCTCTCCTTCAGTAGTGTCAGCTTAATAATTTACAGGAAAATTAGCCGTTTGTCAATATTTATTTGAACCTTTTTCATTAGAAGAATATCTTAATTGGTGAAGATGGACGAAAAAATCGTTTTAAGAGCCATAAAAGGAGAAAGGGAGGCATTTGAAGAAATTATGAGACACTGGGAACCAAAGATTTACAGCTTTGCATTGAAGCATCTTGGAAATGTAGACGATGCCAGAGATGTTACACAGGATGTTCTTTTTCTTGTTTACAGAAAGATCCACCAGGTGCGAAACCCGGATGCCTTCTCTTCATGGGTTTATTCAATAGCAATGAACGAGATCAAAAAGGTCTGGAAGAAAAGAGGTCAGGATAAGGTCGAAATAAAACTTCCTGTTGAGATTTCCTCTCGAAAGGGATATGCATTTATGGCTCTTCAAATGATTCCAGCGGATCAGAGGGAGGTAATCCTTTTGAAGGAAATAGAGGGATTTTCCATAAAGGAAATTTCTCAGATTTTAAACATTCCTGAGGGTACCGTAAAAAGCAGACTTTTTTACGGATTAAAGGCCCTCAGGAGAGAATATCTGAGATTAAAGGAGGAAAGTTATGAACGGGTTCAATGAATATAAGGACATGCTGGTGGAATTTCTCTATGGAGAAATTACTCCTGAGAGGGAGAGAAAATTTCTGGAATATATTCTTAACTGCGAAGAATGTCAGGAAGATCTTCGCCAGTTAAGGGAAGCAAGAGAAATAGTAAGGCTTCTTGAAGAAGATAAGCCTGCACCGCCTCCGCTGGTGGTTATAGAAAAGAAGGAAACAATACCATGGTTTGCTGCTCTGTTTCTGTTTCTTTTCTTTTTATTTCTTATAGGGTTCAGGGTCAAATGGGGAGATAAGGAGATCGAAATCTCCACATTAAAGTCATCTAATATATATGAATATCTGGCGGATGTGTCCGAAAAAAACCTTAAATTTCAGACAACGCTGGAGGATTTCGAAAGCTACTTTGAAGAGATAAATCAAGGAGGTGAAAAATGAGAAAGGTAGTACTTGTATTGGCAGTTCTCGCCTTTTCCTTTAGTCTTGTTGCTGGAGATATTAACAGGGATGTCACCATGTTTGGAAGCATATTCTCCACTGCAATCAACGCTTCAGGCAAGGCCAGGTTTAAAGTTTCTCCATTTATAGTTGAGGATTATGGAGTGTTCTACTTTGTACATAGTCCTATGATGGAAATTGCCAGGAGAATAGCAAGGTCAAAGGCTATGAGGAGCAGCAGGAGGAGTCTTTCCAGGGAAGAGAGAGTCAAGATGATGAGGTCCATGAGAAAACTCTCGAAGGAGAAGATTATAGAGGGAATACAGAAGGCAATTATTGCTTCTGCTGAGTATGGTGATGTTCTTAAAAGTGTTCCTGACAAATACTGGCTTGTGTTTGTATTTCAATCCCCCAGGTGCATAGGAAGTGTTTCTCTTCCAGGCCTTGTGATAAGAGTGAAGGTGAAGGACGTTAAGAGGTATGCAGCGGGTAAGATGCCTGAGGAGGAATTTGCAAGAAGAATAATTATACCCCCGTTACCAGAAAAATCCGCATCAGCATCTTCCACACCAGGTAAATAAGAAATTTGAGGAGGGGAGAGGGGATCAATCCCTCTCCCTATTTTTTTTATATAGAAAAACTGTATTAGTTAAGAGCTCTGAATTATAATTTATTGATGAGAAGGGGAATTGCCAATTTACCGCTTCATGGCGGGAGGGCTCCCAGGTGGTTGTTCCAGAGGATGGTAAAACTTTCCAGAGCCATAGTTGAAGTTATGCTGTGCGAGTTTTCCCCTGAGGAATTTCTCTATAGACTCTCTGATCCCCACTGGTTCCAGGCGCTTGGAAATGTTCTCGGCTTTGACTGGCATTCTTCTGGCCTTACAACTACAACTACCGGAGCCCTTAAGGAGGCAATCCTTTCGTTAAACACACCCCGGATTCTTGTGGCCGGCGGGAAAGGAAAATCCGCAATTTCTACGCCAGAACAAATAGAATCTCTTGCTGAGAGATATGGCTTTAACCCCTATCCTATAATAAAATCCAGCAGGTTATCTGCAAAGGTGGACACTGCACTGCTTCAGGATGGATATAGTCTTTATCACCATACGATATTCTTTACTCCAGGTGGTAAGTGGGCTGTTGTGCAACAGGGGATGAAGGAGGAAACTTCCTATGCCAGGAGATACCACTGGCTTTCTGACATGCTGAAGGATTTTTTTGAAGAGCCCCATACGGCCATTTCGGCTCAGAAAAAAGAAGAACTGGTCCTTGATCTTACCTCCCATAATTCTTATAAAAACAGGGCTGTTATAGTAGAACTTTCCCGGGAAAAACCCGAAAAAATCGAGAAGAAAATAGCATCTTTAAAAACACTAACCCTGCCAAGGCGACACAAATTGCTCAGCTCGGACATAAATCCCGGGAACCTGAGAAAGGCCATGATATTAACATATGAAAGGGCCCCTGCCAATATAGAAGAGGTTCTGGAAATCAGGGGAGTAGGTGCTAAGTTTATTAGAGCTCTGTCACTGGTTTCCGATATTATTTTCGGTGCACCGGTTAGTTTCGAGGACCCAGCAGTGTATTCCTATGCCCATGGGGGTAAAGATGGTACGCCTTATCCAGTTGACAGAAATGTATATGATGCTACAATAGAAGTTCTTGAAAGGGCTATAAAAAAGGCAAAAATAGGAGAAAGAGAAAAATTGAAAGCTCTTAAAAAGATATCCGAGGTGTTTAAATGAGGAAGTTTTTAATTGCAGTGGTATTATTTCCGTTAATAATATTATCGGGTTGTAAAGGCAAAGAAGGAGAGGAATTGTTGAGGGATTTTATAAGTAAAAAATCAGCTCAGCTTCAGAAACTGGAATCAGAAGTGAACCTTGCGGATTGGAATGCGGCCACTTCGGGTTCAAAGGAAGCCTATGCAAAACTGGAAGAAGCCAAAAACAGGCTTACAACATTTCTTTCCAGTAAAAGGGATTTTGAATTCCTGAAGAAATGGATGAAGAAAGAAGGTAAGATCAAAGACCCTCTAATCAGGCGACAACTGGAGATTCTTTATAATTATTATCTTCCCAACCAGGGTGATCCTGATTTGATGAAGAACATTAATAAGCTGGAGACGGAGATAGCGAGGAAGTTTTCAGTGTATAGAGCGAAGATAGATGGTAAAGAATATTCAATGAACGACATCGATGAAATCCTGAAGACTTCTAAAGATGATATGCTCAGGAAGAAAGCGTGGGAAGCACAAAAGGCGGTAGGAAGAGAGATAAAGGCGCAACTGTTGGAGTTAGTTAAATTAAGGAATAAGCTTGCAGGGTCCCTTGGATTTAAGAATTATTATGAGATGAAACTGAAAATCGATGAAATGGATCCTGAAGCTCTATTTGAAATACTTGATAGAGTTGCGGAGATCACAGATGGTCCCTTCGCGAGATTGAAGGAGAAGATAGATCGGGAAATTGGGCGCGTAAGGAATAAAAAGCCAGAGTCTCTTATGCCCTGGGACTACGAAGACCCATTCTTTCAGGAGGCACCTGCTGTATTTAAGGTAAATCTTGACCAATTTTATAAGGGAAAAAACATTCCGGAGCTTGCCCTATCCTACTATGATTCTATAGGAATTGACCTGCATGATGTGATTAAGAGGAGCGACCTTTTTGAAAGGCCGGGGAAAAATCCCCATGCCTTTGAAATAGATATTAATAGGGCAGGGGATGTAAGGGTTTTGCTGAACATAAAGGATAACGAGTACTGGATGTCCACCACACTTCATGAGCTGGGTCATGCTGCCTACTCAAAGTATATAGACCAGACAGATCTTCCTTATTTACTTCGAAGAGAAGCCCACATGTTTACAACTGAGGCGGTTGCAATGTTTTTCGAGGATATGACGAAAAATCCTCGCTGGATGGTTGCTGTGCTGAATGTAAAACCTGAGGATATTAAGCCCTACACTGAGTCAATGAGGGAATTTGTAGCGGCCAAGGCATTAATATTCGCCCGCTGGAGCATGGTGATGACACATTTTGAAAGAGACCTTTATGCCAATCCTGATCAGGATTTGAATGCGTTGTGGTGGAAATACAAGGAAAAGTATCAGTTACTGAAAAAACCGGCAGGAAGAAACGAGCCGGATTGGGCCTCCAAGATTCATATTGCTCTGTATCCTGTTTATTATCATAACTACATGTTAGGAAGCCTTCTTGCCTGTCAGTTTTATCATTATCTGGTCACAAACGTCTATGGTGGAAATAGTGATGTGAGCTTTGCTGATGAACCCGAAATAGGTAAGTTCTTTATAGAAAAAGTATTTTACCCTGGCTCAAAATATCGCTGGGATGATATGATTAAAGAGGCTACAGGAGAGCCACTTAATGTAAAATATTTTGTAGAAAGATTTTTAAAATAAGGAGGTGATAGAGATTGGCTTACGTGGAAGTTCGTGAAGGAGAATCCTTCGAATCTGCATTTAAGAGATTCAAGAGGAAAGTTCAGCAGGAAGCTATAATCAGCGAAATCAAGAAGCATTCCGTTTATCTCAAACCCGGAGTCAGGCGCAGATTGAAAAAGTTGCAGGCGTTAAAGAGGATTCGTAAGAAGCAGAGAAGAGAAAGATCAGGGGTATAACCCCTAATGGAAAGGTTACCAACCTGGTTAAGAAGGCGACTCCCGGAGGGGGAGGTTTATTTTAAAACCAGAAAACTCCTCCGGGATCTTAATCTCTTTACAGTATGCGAAGAAGCTAAATGCCCTAATGTGGGGGAATGCTGGGGAAATGGAACGGCAACCTTCATGATAATGGGCGATATATGTACCAGAAAGTGCGGTTTTTGTGCCGTTGCCCATGGGAGGCCTTTACCTCTTGATCCACACGAACCAGTGAGGGTGGCAGAGGCCGCAAAGACAATGAACCTTACATATGTGGTTATAACATCAGTAACCAGAGATGATCTTCCCGATGGCGGAGCTTACCATTTTCTCAGGACTGTTCAGGCTGTAAAAGAGGCCCTTCCGGATGCCGGGGTTGAGATTTTGATACCCGATTTCAAAGGTAGAGAGGAAAACCTGAGAGTATTGCTTGAAGATCCGCCCTCTGTAATCAACCATAATGTTGAGACCGTTAGAAAGCTTTATAGAAAAATAGGAAGGCCACCTGAATTTTATGACCGTAGTCTTTCGGTACTTGAGTTTTATTCGAAGAACGGAATTATTGTAAAATCAGGATTGATGGTGGGACTTGGTGAGACCATGGAGGAGGTGCTGAAGACTATGGACGATTTAATAAGTGCAGGAGTTCGCATCCTCACTATAGGACAATATCTCAGACCTTCCCGACAAAATCTGCCGGTGGATAAATACTATTCCCCGGAAGAATTTGAAGAACTCAAGCAGAAAGCACTGAGTAAAGGGTTTATTGGGGTGGAATCCGGCCCCCTGGTTAGAAGTTCATATAGAGCAGAGGAGCTTTACCGTGAAGTTTCTGGTATTCTCTGATATACATTCCAATCTTGAGGCTCTTGGTGCAGTTTTATCCCGGGTAAGAAAAAGGAAAATTGATGCCTATCTTTTTCTCGGAGATATAATAGGGTACGGTGCCAATCCCAATGAAGTTATAGAAGTGCTGGGGGCCCTTTCTAATCTCGTATCCATACGCGGAAATCACGATAAGGTGGTTATGGGCATAGAATCTCTTGAGTTTTTTAATCCAGTAGCAGCCCAGGCCATTCAATGGACAAAGCAACGTCTTAATAACTTTTCCAAGAAGTTCCTCAGCAGTTTAAAAAAAGGACCATTGAGGATAAAGGAAGGTATTTGTATATGTCATGGTTCCCCGCAGGATGAGGATTATTATATTTTTACGCCGGAAGAAGCCTACGCATCTCTTGATTTTTCAGGGGAAAGAATTTGCTTTTTTGGCCATACACATGTTCCCGTGGTGTATGAATTCAGAACACCGGAGGCTTATACAGTTTATTATCCTCTGGAAGAAGGGCGCACAACCATAAAACTTAACCCTGAATACAAATATATGATAAATCCAGGATCGGTTGGTCAGCCCAGGGATCGTAATCCCAGGGCATCCTATCTTATTTTTGATGAGAGTAAACAGGTAGTTCAGTTCTACAGGATCCCCTATAGAATAGTGAATGCCCGTTCTAAAATCCTGAAACAGGGATTGCCGCCAGTTCTTGGGGATAGACTTCTTGAAGGTTATTGAAAGCCAGGAATTAGCGCCTTTAAACTCTGAAGTTTGGGGTTTCCCGGAAATCTTTTGAGGCCTCGTTTTAGCCATCTGGCTGCTGCTTCGGCATTTCTTCCCTGAAGATAGTACATTGATATAAGATAATATGTTTCAGGTACCGGGGCGAGTTTTTCCCCAATTAATAGTGTATGAATTGCTTCAACCAGGTTTCTTTCCCTTCTTAAAAGAAGGGCTAAGTTTATGTAAGGCTTGGGATTGGCCGGGAAGAACTTCATTTCCTTTCTGTATTCTTCCTTTGACCTTTCGAATTTCCCTTCCAGAGAGTAAATTAAAGCCATATTGAAGTGCATATCCAGATATCCTTTGGTGTTTTGCTTTTCAACAAGAAGGAATTCATTTTTAGCGTCAAGAATTCGGCCCAGCCTTATAAAATTAAGGCCTTTAAGATAATGAGCGTGGTCCAGCTCGGGATCCAATTCCAGTGCCTTTTTGAGGTATTTTTCGAAGTTTTTAAAGTCCATTTTATAATAATAGATCATGGCTTTAAGGCTATAACCCAGAGCAAACTTCGGATTCCCTTCGAGAACGATATCCACATGCTCCATTGCCCTATCATATTTTCCCATCCTGTGATAAACGCTTCCTATCCCCAGAAGGGGGGAAATGTCATTTGGTCTTCTTTTTATAAGTTCTTTATAAAGTTCGATTGCCCTTTTATAGTTTCCAGCCTCTTCATTTATCCTTGCAGCCTGAACCAGCGCCTCTTCCATATTGGGTTCTTCTTTTAAAATTTCATCGAGAACTCTGGCGGACTCCTTATATTTTCCGATTCTGGCCATGGAAAGAGCCTTTCCGAGTTTTTCCAGAAGGTAGATTTTGGTTTTGGGATCAGGAAGTTCCTTCCCTTTCGTTTCCTGATGAATTGTCCCCACATATCCAAGGGATTGAAGTTTTTTCAAAAATTCTGGGTCCACTTTCTGTGGTCTGTCTTCTTTAAAATTGGAGATATAAGATTTTAGCCGTGCTTCCATCTGTCTTGATGGGGAAAATCCATAAATATTTCTTCTTTCACCCGGGTCCCTTTGCAGATTGTAAAATTCCCGAATCGGGGAAAGAATAAAATGATATTTCCCTTCTATAATGGAGTACTGGGGAGCCCATCCGTAATGATATTTGCCGTACAGACTTTCCGAGTATATTTTTCTTTCTTTATTTTTAAGAAGAGAAACACCATCCATTTTATGGGGGCAGTTCATTTCAAAATAATCGCAGATCGTGGGAAATATGTCAGAGAGGGCCACGGAGCTTTTCCCCGTTTTTAAAGGCCTTTCGTTATAAGGGAGCTTTACAACCAGGGGAACATGCAGGGATTCATTATAGAGAAATACTCCGTGTTCGGATTCTCCGTGTTCCTTGAGTCCCTCTCCATGGTCTCCAACCATTATTATCAGAGCATTTTTATATAGCTTCCTTTTCTTCAGGAATTTTATAAATTCACCCACCAGATGGTCGGCGTAAAGCACCTCACCCTCATAGAAACTGCGACCTTCTTTTATGTATTCTACCGGAGGAATATAAGGGGAGTGAGGTTCATATATGTGGAGAAAAATAAAAAAATTGGAGTCCTTCTGTTTCCTTATCCAGTCTTCTGCAAGGGAAATAGTTTCAGAGCCCTTTCTCTGGACTGCACCCATAGACATGGCTCCTGTTTTGTTTTCTATTTTGTCTTCGTAAAAATCGAAACCCCTGGAAATTCCTGTCCTGTGATGGAGAACAATTGCTGAAATAAAAGCAGCAGTTTTCTTTCCGTGTTCTTTTAGCCATTCTGAGATGGTTTTTTCCTTTTTATCATAACGGAAACCTATGTTGTCTCTTACCCCTGTATGGGGAGGGATCAGACCGGTAAACATTGTGGTATGGGATGGAAGTGTCAGGGGGATGTGAGTGTAGGCTCCAGGAAAGGCTATACCATCCTTTGCAATTTTTTCCCATGTTGGGGTTTTTTCCGCCCCCGGGTTAAAAACAGAGATATGGTCAGCTCTTAGCGTATCGATAACTATTAGAAATACAGGGGTTTTATTAAAATTCACCTTATGATGTCTGTTGCAGTAGGGTAAAATTACCAGTGAGAGAATAAAAAATAATAAAAGTATTTTTTTCATTTTTTAATTTTAACTCCCTTAGGAAGAATTTTAAGAAGATAAACTCCAGAAATTATCATAATCAGACTCCATAACTGAGGAATGGAAAGGCTTAAAAATGGATTACCGGTGTTAAAAATATAACCTCTACCCATCACATCCCCTCTGAAATATTCAACTATAAAACGGATCAATCCGTAATTTATTAAATAATAGGCGGTTATTTCACCCTCAAATTTTCTCCTTTTCCACAGCCTGAGCAGGATGAAAAAATTTGCAAAGTCCAGTATAGACTCGTAAAGCTGGGTGGGGTGTATTTTTATTCCATGCATCGGGTGGACCCTCAACCCGAGATGGGGGAAATCCATACCCCAGGGAAGGCTGGTGGGACGACCGAAACAGCATCCTGCGGAGAAACAACCCAGTCTTCCAATTCCCTGTGTGAGGGCTATTCCTATAAAGGAAATATCCAGTACTTTCAGGAAGTCCTTTTTGAACACATGTTTTATGTATAAATATCCAAAAAATCCTCCAAATATTAGTGCACCATGGAAAGCTCCTCCTGTTTTAAATATCCTTAGAAGAGCCTCAGGGTGTTTCATTATCGAAGGGTTCTGAAATATGGTTATTATAACTGAGTAAAATTGGGCTCCGAATTTTCCTGCCAGAGTAATCAGAACTGCTGCTACAAATACTTCCTGCACATCTAATCTTTCCTTCCTGGCAAGGAGAAGAGTGGTTGTTATTCCGGCAATTATTGCTATGGTGTAAAGAACAAGATAGGTTGTAACCGGTCTTCCATTGAACCAGAATAATATTGGATGCATAAAAGCTAATATAAAACTATTTTTCCTTTTTCACAATTTTGCTTGACAAAGTCTCTTTAATTTTCAATAATTTTGTGGAGTTTTCCTTCAGAATAGCCCCTGTTTTCTGTTTGAAAGCCCCCCGGCTTTTGAGAAGAAAGTCTATATTTGTATTTTAAGGAGGTATTGATGCGACTTAAGACTATTTTTGTCTTAGGGGTATTTCTCGTGGCAGCCTTTCTGGTCCCCATACCAGAGAAGGCGCCCAAGATGACTCCTGGATTGAGGATGATAATTGCTCTTTATGAGAGTTCAGGAGTGGGAAAAACAACAGGCTCCTGGATTCTTGATGGGAATCAGGTTTTTACAGCGATTGAGAATGTTGCGAATTCAAGAATGAAAAATCTTGAGGGGAAGAAAAAAAGAATGAGAAAGCCTCTCAGATTGGATTTTAAAATGCTTGTTGTGTTAGAGAAGAAATTAAAGAAGACATTCGGCAAGGATTTTAAACTCACAGGAAATAATCTTCTTACAGCTTTTGGCAAGCGTCCCTACACCATAGGGAACTCAGATGCCTATGCTGCTGTAATTACCACAGGCTCTGACCCATCTTTTCTTGAATCATATGGTGTGAAGCTTCAGGGCAAGTACAGGACGAGCAAGGGATATGCGGCCACCTGTGATATACCCATCTCAAGGGCCAGGGAAATAGCGGCGGACTCGAGGGTAAAGAGGGTATATGTAGGTATGAGGGCAAGGCCCTCCCTTGATAAGTCGGTATATGCGTCCGGGGCTGCGAAGATAAGATTGCGCCAGTACGATGACTTTCCCAGGGGTTATACTGGAAAAGGGGTTGTTGTGGGGGTCGTTGACTCAGGGATTGACTGGACGCATGAGGATTTCGTTGATCCTTCCACCGGAAAGACCAGGATTAAGTACATATGGGACCAGACGGTTACAACTTCGGGACAGACTCCTGCTGATTCTGATCCTGCACTTTCCGGGTTCGGTTATGGGACTGAATGGACAGAGGATGATATTAATAACGGTGTTGTGACCGAGGTTGATGATGTGGGGCACGGGACTCATGTATCGGGAATAGCTGCTGGTAATGGTTATGCTACGGGTGCCGGTTATTCCAGATATCGTTATGTGGGAATGGCGCCCAAGGCAGATATAATTATGGTTAAGACCAGTTTTCAAACATCAGACATCACCAATGGTGTTAAGTACATATTTCAGAAGGCCAAGGAGATGGGAAAGCCTGCGGTGGTGAACCTTTCTCTTGGGTATAGTTTTTACACGATGCCCTATGGTGGCTTTGGCATATGCCACTATCCAGGTCCATTAAGTTCCAATTATGGCCATTCTTCCTATATGTATCCATGGGGGTATTATTTTCCTGCGGATGGAACGGATAGCTGGCTGACACAACCCATGGATTCTGTGATTGATGAGTATGGAGCCGGTTATGCGGTTGTAAAGGCTGCCGGAAACGATGGACATGTCAACACTTATACAGACCTCAGCGGAGGGAGTTTTCCCTATTTCAACGGAGCCCAGCACGCAAAGGGAGACCTTTCAAATGGTCCTCAAACCCACAGGTTTACCCTATGGGATGGGTACGTGAATTTATGGCATAGCTATTGGGGCTACTATCCTTATTGGATAGATTTTCCTGTTATCAATTTTGCTTTCTGGTATACAGGGGGAACTCAGATAAAGGTTTCATTTATTACTCCAAACGGAACTCAACTTTCCGGTCGAACAGGCGATTATCGGTGGGAATGGAATTTCTCTTCACTTGAGGGAGATGCCTGGTATACCATGTATCCCTGGCCCTCGTCATATAACGGTGATATGTTCGGATTCGCCGAGCTAACCTATGGTTATAATGCGTATTATTCGGGGTATGCTTATGGATTTGGCAAATCTTATTACGGTTCCCGGTACTACGTACCTGCTTCTGGAGAGTGGACTCTTAAGGTGGAGCCTGTTGCAGGAGTAGCAAAATACGATATCTGGACCTTTGATTACGATATTTACAACCAATCTACTATTTACCTCCTTGGTTACACTTCCCACTCACCCTTTACAGGCAACTATGATTATGCCAAGTACATAATAGACAACGGTGTTTCGAGTAAACTTATTACCGTGGGTTCGTGGAATACAAAGAGGTACTGGAGCTCCTACGATGGGAATACTTATACCTATACCACCCAGCCCTGGATGGGAACCATATCCGACTTTTCCTCACCAGGACCTTCCAGAGATGGAAGGGTAAAGCCGGAGATCGCTGCTCCTGGAAGCATAATAACTTCTTCAGCACCGCCAATGGGTACAGCTAAATACTTCCCCTCTGATGCGTACTATACAGAGGATGGTGTTCATGGGGTCATGAGCGGAACCTCCATGGCAGCGCCACATGTAACAGGAGCTGTAGCCCTTATGATGCAGAAATATTACTATAAGAACGGAAGATTGCCTTCTTTTAACAGGATAAAAAACGACCTTGAAGCGTGGGCAAAAGTTGACCTGCACGTCAACGGAATGGGCACGCCGCCGAATAAGGTGTTCGGATACGGAAAGCTTGACGTTGTTTATCTTAAGGACAAACCCATAGCTGTTGCAGATAATCTCAACTCCACCACGATGCTTAAGAGCACGAACATATACGTTGGAAAAGAGACGTTATTGGATGGTACAGACTCTTCTGACCCCGATGATTTTCCACTGACCTACAGCTGGACCATAATGGTTAAACCTGCTGGAAGTGCAGCTTCTATAAAGGATGCAGACAAGGTACAGGCCAGGTTTACCCCTGACAGACCGGGCAAATATGTGGTAAAGCTTGTTGTTAACAATGGAGTATGGGATTCTGACCCTGACACTGTTACCCTCAATGCCATAGTCCCCATAAGTCCACCCGCAAATTTTGTGGTTGAAAGAGTGGAAAACAGCAACGGCTTCCAGATTGAGTATGTAAACAGGCTCAGATGGAAGGACAATCCTGAAAATTCTGATGTAAAGGTTGTCAAGTACAGGATATATCGCAGGGTTAAGGGAAGCGGAGGAGCGATGGCGACAATAGCGGAAGTTAATGCTTCGGTTTATGAGTTTCTTGACAGGGGACTTGGAGCGAATGATTATTATGAATATGCGATAACGGCTGTGGATGACAAGGGCAACGAATCACTCCCTGCCTATGGAAGCAACTAAGGAGGTAAGCTATGAAAAAGGCGTTGATGATAATGGTTATATTGCTTTTACCTGCTATGATTTTAGCCGGAGGAATATTTGGAGAACTTGGACTGGGGTATCGTACTCTTTCTGACAGCAGTTTAAATGAGGTTTACGGAAGCGGAGCGATGCAATTATCCTTCGGGATAGGAATGAAGATCGGACATCCCTTTACAGTCTTGCTTGAGGGAGGCTATTACAGGAATGCAGGGAAGACCACAGGACTTGAAGAAGCTACCACAATGTCTTACATACCCTTTATGTTAAAAGGGAGGTATAACTTTGTGGCTGGGGAAGGACTTCGTCCCTTTGCAGGAGTCGGGGTTGGCTACATTGCCTACAGGGTGGACAATGAGAGTGAAGGGCTCGAGGATGTAAGTGAGGGTTCCTTTGGAATGGAAGCGGAAGCAGGAGTTTGCTACAGGTTTCAGAACAAGGTAGGATTGGTTTTAAAGGCAGGCTATCTGTACTCTAAGGCGAAACCCTTTGGGGTGGAAAGGAACCTCGGAGGGCTGCTTTTTTCTGCAGGCGTAAGAGTTAAGTTCTAAATACAAAGGGAGGGGGAGATTCCTTTTCTTTCCCTCCCTATTTTTATGGAGGTGAAATGAAGGGTAAATATTTTTCAGTTGTATTAATTATATTGATTTTAAGTTTCTGCGGTGAAAGAAGGTCCGGAGAGGTTGTCTGGGATAAGGGATTACCGGTGATATCCTCCCCGGCAGTTCTAAGTGATGGAAGTGTAATAGTTGGAACTCTTTCAGGAACAGTTATGGAGTTTTCCAGGAACGGGGGGGTAAAGTGGAGTTATCGGGTTGAAGAAAAGGACGATAATATTTATGCATCCCCTTCTGTAGACGGAGAAGGGAACATTTATTTCACCACAGGTCAGGGATACATTTATTCTCTTAACAAAAATGGAAGAAAAAGATGGAAGGGGGAGGTAACCGGAAGAGTTTCTTCCTCAGTAGCCATACATCCCAGGGGATTGCTTATATTCGGCTCCTTTGATACCGGAATTTATGCCTTTGACAGAGAGGGAAAGCTCCGCTGGAAGCGTTATACAGAAGGTCCAATCCTTTCCTCTCCTGCTATAAGCAGGGATGGCAAGATTATAGTGGTCACCAATGCTAAATTTGTGTATTGTCTTGACGAACAGGGAGATATTAAATGGAGGTTTCCTATGAGAGGGATTTCCAGAACATCACCCGCCCTTGACTTTGATGGGAATATCTATGTTACCTCAATGGATCATTATCTATACAAAATTTCTCCGCACGGAAAGAAAGTATGGGAGTTTAAAGCAGACCACTGGATAAAAACCTCTCCCATTGTCGATGGTAAGGGAAATATATATTTTGGAACAGTTGGGAAAAGTTTTTATTCAGTAAACTCTGACGGAAAGCTTAACTGGGTTTATAAGGGAAAATTTCCATTTAATTCCACGGGATTTGTGGGAGATGATGATGTCGTTTATGTTGGGTCAAATGAAACCAGAATATTGGGCTTTTCTCAGGATGGTAAGGTTGTTTTCTCATTTAAAAATCCCATCGGAGAGGTTATTCAAAGTCGTCTTTCCATAATTCCCGGATCAGGATACCTCCTTTTTGGAACAGCCAGGTTTTTTGCCGTTAAAATAAAAGCAAAGGGTCTTGATCCTGCGTCTCCCTGGCCAAAATTTATGGGAAACCTGAGGAATACAGGAAATATCCAGTCCAGTAGGTTTTAATCTCTTCCCTTGCGTTCTGATATAAAATCTTACTATGAAGATCAAATTTCTCGGTACAGCAGGAGCGAGATACGTAATGGCCACACAGCTCCGTTCTTCTGCAGGTACATATATAGAAATAGGTGATAAAAGGATAATTCTTGACCCGGGTCCCGGAACCCTTGTTAGAATGGCTCGTTCGAAGCCCAGGCTTAATCCAGCCTCACTGGATGCAGTTATACTCACTCACGTACATCTGGACCATACGGGAGATGCCAATGCCCTTCTCGATGCCATGACGGAGGGAGCCAAGAAAAATAAGGGGCTCCTGTTTGCACCTGCCCAGTGTGTTAAGGGAGAAGATAGGGTAATCTTATCTTATTTGCTGAATTCCATTAAGGTGAAGGAACTTAAAGCTTCTACTGAGTATGAGATGGATGGATTTACATTGGAAACATCCATTGCCCACGATCATGGAGTGGAAACTTACGGTATTAAAATCCCCTTTGTCGGAGGAAAGGTGTGCTTTATGGTTGATACCAGGTTCTCGGAGGAGTTACTGGATTCTTACAAGGACTGTACACATATTGTTATAAATGTCGTTCTCAAGGAGTGCAGGGAGTATATTAAACATTTATGTGTGGAAGATGTAAGAAGAATTGCTCTTTCTCTCAGGCCTGAGGGGATTATAATGACTCATTTCGGGATGGGGATGCTCAGGGCAAAACCCTGGAAGGTAGCCGAATTCCTCACAAATGAGACAGGGGTCAATATTAAAGCAGCCTCTGATGGTATGGAAGTTGATTTTTGAATTGGGCTTATTCAGCCTTTTAAAAATGCGTCAATTGCCCGGATAGTGGCACTGCACCCCGGGGGTTTTTAGATGTCAGAACTTGACGAAAACCTCCAATAAGTTTTACCCTTAAAGGAGTATCAAAAATTATTTTTAATTTGAGAATGATAGAACAAGTTTCCATTTGGAGGGATAAATGAAAGTACACGAGTATCAGGCTAAGGAAATCCTGAGGAAGTTTGGCGTGAAGGTCCCCCGGGGTAGAGCAACGGATAGCCCCGAGGAAGCCAGAAAGATCGCCGAAGAACTTGGAGGCAGGGTCGTCGTAAAGGCTCAGATCCATGCGGGAGGAAGAGGTAAAGCTGGAGGAGTTAAGCTGGCAAATACCCCTGATGAAGTTTATGAGATAGCAAAGAAGATGCTGGGAATGAAACTGGTTACTCACCAGACAGGTCCGGAAGGTAAAATCGTAAGAAAGATTCTCGTAGAGGAAGCCTCTGATATTGCCAGGGAGATGTACATAGGAATAGTAGTGGATAGGGCCAAGGAATCTCCTGTAGTGATGGCTTCTCCAGAAGGAGGAGTAGAAATAGAGGAAGTGGCAGCGACCCATCCTGAACTTATCTTTAAAGAATATGTTCATCCAGCAGTGGGCCTTGCTCCTTTTCAGGCTAAGAAGCTTGCTTATAAGCTTGGCCTTGAGGGTGGTGCTGTGAAGGAAGCGATAAAATTCTTGCTTGCTCTCTGGAAGGCTTTTGAAGCTACTGACGCCTCACTTGCGGAGATCAATCCCCTGATTCTAACCGGACAGGGTGAGGTTCTTGCCCTTGATGCCAAAATGAACTTCGATGATAACGCACTTTACCGTCATCCAGACATAAAGGAACTCAGGGATATCCATGAAGAAACCCCTCTGGAGGTCGAGGCATCAAAGTATAACCTGAACTACATCCAGCTGGAGGGCAATGTTGGGTGTATGGTTAATGGTGCAGGTCTTGCCATGGCTACCATGGATATTATCAAGTATTACGGAGGAGAACCGGCGAACTTTCTCGATGTTGGAGGTGGCGCCAACGAGGAGCAGATAAAAAATGCCTTCAGAATATTGATGTCTGATCCCAATGTGAAGGCTGTGTATATAAATATCTTCGGGGGTATCCTCCGTTGTGATAGGCTGGCCAGAGGAGTGGTTAATGCAGCAAAGGAAATGAAGGTAAAGGTTCCAATCGTGGTGAGAATGAAAGGGACAAACTTTGAAGAGGGGAAGGAGATTATTCTGAATTCTGGCCTGGACATAAAGGTGGCAGATACAATGGCTGAGGGTGCTCAGCTGGCAGTAAAACTTGCAGGAGGTAAAGCATGAGTATACTTATAGATGAAAACACAAGGGTTGTAGTCCAGGGAATTACCGGGTCAGAGGGGAGCTTTCATACTGAACAGATGATTGCATACGGAACGAAGGTTGTAGCAGGAGTTACCCCTGGTAAGGGGGGAATAAAGGTTTTCGATAATGTACCAGTTTTCAATACCGTAGAGGAAGCGGTTAAAAAAGAAGGAGCCAACGCTTCCATAATTTTTGTTCCGGCTCCCTTTGCAGCTGATGCTATTATGGAGGCTGTTGATGCAGGAGTTGATCTTGTGGTGGCCATAACAGAGGGAATTCCCATCCAGGATATGATTAAGGTAAAGGCCTTTATGAAAGGAAGGAAGACCAGGCTTATAGGGCCCAATTGTCCTGGAGTAATATCCCCTGGAAAAGCCAAGATGGGAATTATGCCGGGCTACATTCATAAACCAGGAACCATAGGCATTGTTTCCCGTTCAGGAACCCTTACCTATGAAGCTGTGAATCAAATTTCTCAACTTGGCATGGGACAATCCACAGCTGTTGGAATAGGGGGCGATCCCATTATTGGTTCTCCCTTCATAGAAATTCTCAGGTTATTTAATGAAGATCCTGATACAGAGGCTGTTGTGCTGATCGGAGAAATAGGAGGAAGTGCTGAAGAGGAAGCTGCTGAGTATATTAAGAGAGAGTTTAAAAAACCCGTAATAAGTTTCATAGCCGGACAAACAGCTCCTCCGGGTAGAAGAATGGGGCACGCTGGTGCTATTATAGCAGGCGGAAAGGGTACTGCTGCTGAAAAGATGAAGGCTCTTTCTGAGGCCGGCGTCCATGTTGTGAAATCCCCTGCTGAGATAGGGAAGACAGTAAAGGAGGCCCTTGGGAAATAATTTAAAACAGGGAAAGGTGCAGGTTTATACTGGCGAGGGTAAGGGAAAGACCACCGCTGCTCTGGGACTTGCACTCAGGGCAGCGGGGAGAGGTCTGCGAGTGTATATATGTCAGTTCATGAAGGGACGGGAAACAGGAGAATTTAAGGCCATTGAGAAGTTTCTTTCCACCTACATTGAGATTCATAAATGCGGGGGCAGGAAATTTGTAATGGATAGAAATAATCCTCCAGAAGAAGAGATTTTAAGGGCCAGAGCTGGACTAACGGAAGCCAGAAAAGCAATGCTTTCCGGTTCCTATGATATTGTTATACTGGATGAAGTGAACGTAGCTATCTACTTTAACCTGATAGAGGAAGATGATGTACTTGGGCTTATAAGGGAAAAGCCTGAAAATGTAGAACTTGTACTTACAGGTAGAAATGCCCCGAAAAGCATCATAGAAATTGCAGACCTTGTTACGGAAATGAAGGAAATAAAGCATTATTATAAAGATGGGGTCCCCGCAAGGGAGGGGATAGAATATTAGGAGGTAAATATGAGAAAAATTTTGGTTCTCTTCCTCATTATATTTGGTTTATTTGCAACAGTGCCCGCATGGAAAGCCATGCAGGTGGCTGACAAATGGGTTCAGTTTTTGAATTATGAAAGGGGCGAAAATGTTATCAGGGGATTTGAGCGCAGGGGCATCGGATTGTTTACTCCCAGAGAAATACGTTTTCAGGTTATGAACTTAAACGAAGTCTATTATAAGGGAGAGAAGGTTGGATATGTGGCAATTCTATATCCCTCTGGCTATATACTGATTCCTAATACGGAAATCATTTCCCCTGTAAAGTTCTATTCGACTTCCGGTGAATTTAACCCCGAAAAGAACGGTTTTCACAGGGACCTGCTTGAATATTTATATAGGGCACTGGAGGTGGATAATAAACTTCCTGCGATAAAGGGGTCTCCTCAGTGGGATTTTCTTGTACATGCTTCCCCTGCAACTTTAAAAGCCATGGCAAGTGAGGAAATTACCTTTGGCCCAATCGTATCAACAAGATGGAATCAGAGCTGGCCATATAACAAATATACTCCTATCATAAATGGAAATCATACACCTACTGGCTGCGTGGCTACCGCCTATGCGCAGATATTAAAATTCTGGAATTGGCCTGATAGGGGAAAGGGATCCTAC
>JAMOUL010000314.1 GCA_027062035.1 Candidatus Aminicenantota bacterium
GCCTGTTGTGGGAAGAGGGACCTACAGCGAGTATTCTTTTCTCCATAGGGACAAATTTTATAGTTGAGAAGCCCTATACACCACACAGCAAATGAAATAGCGATGGAACCCCTTATACAGGGCATTTTTTATATGGAAAGTCGGTGAGTAAACAATTAACGTAGTTATGGTGCAATACTTTAAACTTTCTTAAGATAACATGTTCTCTATACTAATAATTGGGGTATTAGAATTCGAGGTGGAACCCAACAAATACTATGCACTCCTGGTCCTCACCTCACATGACATAGATTCCATCAGGTTCTTCATGGAAGATACTTCTTGGATCCTCTTCAAGAATTACCGATTTCATTATACTATGTTCCATACTGAATCTCTTTCCAGAAGCACAATAGCTAAAATTCAAGTGAAAGATGACGATATAGAGGGCCTTATGGTAATAGTCGCAGATTCGATAATAACTACCATAGCCCCCTCCACCATCGAATATTACAGCAAGATATTTACGCCAATGGGAATAATGCTCTTTCCAGCTTTACAAGCCAGGCTCGACAGTTTTCATCTATTCTTGGAAGGAAGAAATGAAGTTCTTCGCTCTCTTCCCCATATGGTACCTCGACACGAAGCATTTGGAATTTTATTTATATCAGGCAATAAGAATGTTCTAACTTTATATGGAAAAGGGAAATTTAAAATATTGTGGGGCAAAGTTTTAATCTTTCATTAATTTCCTACAAATACTCTGTAATTTACACTCTTTTCTTCAGAAATTTCTTCTTCGCCACCTGTGTCTATTTAATGGATGCGGATGCCTGAGCCTCCCCTGTCCATAGAATTAGGTTAATATCAATAGTCCGAATCATTAGATAATCCAGTTATACTGAATATTCCCCGCCCTTCCGGGCGGGGTTTTTACCTATAAAATTCATATCAGAAGCTTCAGGAACTCGGATTGACATTATGAGAGCAATAGAGCTAATCAAAGCAGTGTTGGAGAGGAATTATATCTCGGATCTGAAAATTCAAGAGGAAATAATCCATAGACTCCTCGAAATATATGGACCAATGGATAGTGAAGAAGAAGAAATAATAATAAGTCGGGTTTCCGGATTTATATATACCTACATGAAAAAGAATCTATGTTCTCAAGACGAACTGGCATGGAGAATATTCATATCCATATTTAGCGGTATCTTTCATAAAAAACTGATGGAAATGGAAATAAAATCTGAAGAAGATCGGAACGAGATCATACAGGAATTCTTTTATCATATAATGAAAAAATGTAGAGATGGTAAGTTCAACCCGGAAAAGGAAGCGAAAAATGCCTTCATGAGCTACATCTTGACAGCCTTCGTTAGATCTGCTATCAATCAATTAAAAAGAAGATATCCAGAGAGGGTCAGATCTATGGAAGAATTGGCAGAGATTCATCCTTCCTTTCTAATTCCACACCCGGGATTCCTTGGATGTGAGAAACTCCTTTATATAATGGAAT
>JAMOUL010000315.1 GCA_027062035.1 Candidatus Aminicenantota bacterium
TTACGGGGTGGAGAGTGTAAAAAGACCTCCGGAACTTTCCCATGATTCAGTAACCCTTGACCCGGTGGTAAAACACGCTGTGGAATGTATGGAGGAACATAAAAAAGAGAAGTACGATGTAATTATAACTCTTCAACCTACCTCTCCCCTTTTAAAATGGGAAACATTAAAATTGGCCCTGGAGAAATTTATAAATTCTCAGCTTGATACCCTTATATCTGCAGTGGAGAAAAAACATCTATTCTGGGTTAAGGGGGATAACGGAATAAAACCATTTTATTCAGAAAGAAAAAACAGGCAGTTTCTTGACCCGATTTACTGGGAGGCAGGAGCCTTTCTTATTTCGAGAAGGGAGTTGATAGATAGGGGAACACGGATCGGAAACAGAGTGGGGGTATTTCCTCTCGGAGACATTGAAGGATTGGATATTGACCAATGGTACGATTGGATTCTGGCCGAATCCTTTTTAAATAGAAGGAAAATTGTGTTCAGGGTTGAAGGAGACAGAAATATAGGTTTAGGACATGTTTATAGATGCCTTACCCTGGCGGAAAAGTTTATAGCCCATGAAGTAACCTTTCTTATGAAGGAAGAACTCGGGATTTCAAAGGTAAAAGAACATAATTTTAAAGTTGTAACTTTTTCCCGGGAAGATGAAATTTTAAAAATTATAGATGAAATCAATCCTGATATTGTAATTAACGATATTCTGGATACCTCGGAGGAATACGTAAAGCAATTAAAAGAAAGGGATATATTTATTGTAAATTTTGAGGATCTGGGAGAAGGGGCGAGATACGCTGATATTGTTTTTAACGCTCTATACGAATGGTCCGGTATAGACCAGGAAAATGTATATTACGGCTATAAATATGAATGTTTGAGAGAAACATTTTATCTTTTCCCGGTAAAGGAAAAACCGAGAAAAAGGGTGAAAAACATTCTTATAACCTTTGGAGGTACGGATCCTAATGACCTGACCAGGAGGGTTCTGAATGTATTGAGAAAGGCTGAAATAAGGAATGTATTGATAAATGTTATCCTTGGCCTTGGGTATAAGAAGAGGGATGAAATTATTTCCCTTGCGGGTAAGATGAGAGAGGAAGGTATTAATGTGAAGGTACTTGAAGATGTTCCCTTCATTTCCCGCTTTATGTTTGAGGCTGATTTTCTTATCACTTCCAACGGAAGGACCGTTTATGAATCTGTTTCTCTTGGTACCCCTGCGATTTCTATTTCTCAGAATTTCCGCGAGGCTACCCACCTTTTTTCCCGAATATGTCCTGGCGTAATAAATCTTGGCCTTGCAACTGAGATAGATGATGAGGATATAAAAACAGCTATAATGAAGTTAATGGATAACTATGAAGTCAGAAAGACAATGCAGCAGTCTCTCAAAGAATATGCCATGGAAATAAGGAAGGGAATAGAGAGGATAGAAACTATAATTTTTGAGCGATATAAAGAAAAAAGACTCGATGGGGGGAGGTCATGAAGC
>JAMOUL010000316.1 GCA_027062035.1 Candidatus Aminicenantota bacterium
TTGACACCTTCCCATATGAGCCAGGAGAGCATCATAGGGAAAATCCTTCGCATCACTGCTAACCTTTTGCCACACTTTAATAGCCCCCTCACAATCGCCCTTCTCCGATAGAAGTTCACCCTCCATAAAATAAATATATTCCCTCATAATCCCTTTGGGTTGAACTCCCTTAAGTACTTTAATGGCTTCGTCATATTTATCCTCATCAGCAAGTTTCTCAGCTTTAAGGATTGCCTCTATTTGAGGAAAAGGTACAGGATATTTTGCAAGATCCACCTTTTTCCCTGAATTTATATATCTCCCAAGCAAATAATTGGCTTTTTTTATTTTCGAAGACACATAGGCTTTATAAGAAAAACCCACAATTAAAATCACTATCACGGCAGTTATGGTAACTGCTATCTCCTTCCAGTAAGGGGACAAGGCCTTAATAAAGCTAACCATAAAGGTTGAAAATTCGTCCTTTTTGATCCTGTGTCTTTCCGATCTTTTCATAGTTCCTCCATTTTATGAAATTATATAAAACGGTTTATCTGGTGTAAAGAGAATCTATTCTCTTTAATCCTGCAGTTATCATTTCTATTTCACCTGAATCGAAAAAGAATAATTTACATTTAGGACAGTAGTCCACCGGTGTATACGTAACAAAATTGAAAAATCTCCTCTGCATGGTCTTACCACAGCGGGGACAAACTAAGGGCATGGAGGGATCAACCACCCCTGGAGAAACCCCTCCCCTGTAAATTTTTCCCCTCTCCTCATCTATGGCTCCCTGAGTATACTCCATTTCCTTTTCGGTTATGCTTTCCTGTTCCCTTGCTATAAGTCTAAGTACTCTGTCCTCCCTTACGATTATTCCTCCGCACCTTCCACATCTTAGAAGAGGAACGTTTTTATAATAAGTATGGAAAAGAGGTCCTTTACATCGAGGACATTCCCCTTCCGCCTGCTTAAATTTTGAGAGTATGTCCCTGAAGGTTATTATGCCTTCCTTACCTCTTATTTTACTTCCCTCTCCGATCCATGTCTTTTCCATAAGCTCTTCAAGGGTAAATGGTCCCAGCCACTTACCATCCTTCTCCACCCACCAATCTCTCTCCTGCTTGGGCTTCGCTATTCTATCAAGAAGCTGCTGCCTGCTGGCACCAGCAAGCTTAAGCATGGTATTGATTCTCTTATTTACAGGTGGGTGTGTGGAGAACAGGTCACCTAAAAGACCGGAACTTTCGTCAATGGCTCTAATAGCAGGATTTACAATAAAAAGGGAGGCCATGGCTGGATTGCTGAATGCAGAAATCCCCCTTGTCCTATCCCGGGAAATCTTCCACAGAGCAGAGGCAAGGGCCAGGGGATTTCTGGTAAACTGTACAGCCATTGCATCAGCAAGGTCCTCCATTCTCCTGGAAATCAGAGAATTTATAAACTTTGTAAGAAGTTCTACCAGCATAAGATACAGGAGAACTATTAGTCCTGCTCCGCCTGCTCCCTTTTTTCTGTCGTCGTTACTTCCCGCAAGGAGCAGAGAAACTGAAGAAAAAAGGCTTATTGCCATAACAAAGGTGGAAAGCACTCCCTTGTAGTAAGAATCTCCCCTTACATAATGTGCCATCTCGTGAGCCACAACTGCCTGCAACTCATCCCTGTCCAGAGACGAAATAGCGCCCTCTGTAACCGCTATTATATTAAAGGCTGAAAAGGCATTTCTCGCCAGAACAGGAATAACATATACCTCAGGAACAGGAACAGTGGCAGCGATGGCCATTTCCCTTACGACATTTTGAACCTGTTTGTGTTTTAAATCCTGGGGGTCCGGTTTCTGAGCTCTCAGAACTTCAAGATAACGTATTATTCTGTCTCTCTTTGCCCCTAAAACTCCCAAATAATAAATTATAAGGGAAATGCCCGCAGAGAAAAGTAAAAGTTCAAGGGAGGTAGCTCCTCTAAGAAAGAGACCATAGGAAGTTAGTTTAATAATGTGAAAAAGGCCTACCAGTGCAAGAGTAAAGAAAGGAAAAAAGATCAGGAAAAGAACGGTAATTGCCCGTTTCTTTTCCCTCTGGATATCCCAGAACGTCTTCTTCAAAATTTAACCTCAGGAACCTCCCTATCCGACTCTTCTTCAATTTCCCAGAAGGGATATTCCTTCAGCCTCATCTGGGAAGCAACGATAGCATCGGGTATCCGTTTGATAGCAGTGTTAAAGATCATAACATTGTCATTGTATGCCTGTCGCGCAAATGCGATCTGGTTTTCAGTGGTTCTGAGTTCTTCCATAAGCTCCAGAAAATGCTGATCCGCCTTTAAATTGGGATAATTTTCTACAACCAGCATTAACTGCCTGAGAGCTCTGGTAAGCTCTCCTTCTGCTTCAATAGCCTCTTCTGGCGTTTTGGCTGAAGTAGCCTTAGCCCTGGCTTCTGTAACAGCACTCAGAGTTTCACGCTCATGGGCTGCATAACCTTTAACTGTATTGACAAGATTAGGAATGAGGTCATGTCTTCTTTTAAGCTGTACATCTATCTGAGCCCAGGCATTTTTCACCTGCTGCCGGAGCCTTACGAACCTGTTATACGTGGCAAAGTACCAGAGGACAACGGCAACAACCACACCTAAAATTATCAAAACCCCTATCATCATTCCTCCTTGTATTTTTTTATAAGAAGAGAGGCGTTTGTTCCTCCAAATCCAAAGGAGTTGGAGAGCGCATAATTTACCTCTGCTTCCCTTCCTTTATTAGGAACATAATCCAGGTCGCACTCCGGGTCCGGATTCTCATAGTTTATCGTCGGAGGAATGTAATTTCTCGAGACAGTGAGGACGGAATAAATCGCCTCAGCAGCTCCGGTAGCACCCAGCATATGCCCGGTCATAGATTTAGTGGAACTTACTGCCAGTTTATACGCATGGTCACCGAAAACCTTCTTTATGGCAAGGGTTTCGATCTTATCGTTCCAGACAGTAGAAGTACCGTGGGCATTAATATAATCCACATCTTGCGGCAAAATGCCTGCATCTTCTATAGCAGCCTTCATGGCCTTTGCTGCACCATGCCCACTCTTATCAGGAGCAGTTATATGGTAAGCATCCGAACTGGCTCCATAACCAACTATTTCTCCCAGAATTCTGGCTCCTCTGGCCTTTGCATGCTCAAGTTCTTCCAGTATCATAACACCGGCACCCTCGGCTATAACGAACCCATCCCTATCCCTATCAAAGGGCCTTGAAGCTCTTTCCGGATCATCATTACGGGTGCTCAGAGCTCTCATAACCGAAAATCCAGCTACAGAAAGGGGTGTAATGGTACTTTCCGCACCCCCTGCAATCATCACGTCTGCATCCCCTCTTTGAATTATTCTGAATGCGTCGCCAATTGAATGGGTTCCAGTTGCACATGCAGTGACAGCTGCAGAATTTGGTCCGTATGCCTTGTATCTCAAAGCTACGTGACCTGAAGCGAGATTTATAATTGCCATGGGGATAAAATATGGGGATACCCTCTTCCAGCCTTTTTCCCTGAGAACAATTGTGAATTCTTCTATTTCCTGTATTCCTCCTATTCCCGCTCCTATAAGAACTCCCATTCTCTCACCGAGTTCTTCAGAAATTTCAAGTCCGGACATTTTAAAGGCTTCATCTGCAGCTGCAATTGCATACTGGATAAAACGGGACATCTTCCGGATGTCCTTTTTTTCTATCCACCTGAGAGGGTCGAAATCCTTAACCTCTCCAGCAATTTGAGAAGGAAGATCGGAGGGGTCAAAGCGGGTTATTCTGGCAACTCCGCTCTTCCCCTCCTTCAATGCATTCCAGTTTTCTTCTACTCCTATTCCTATTGGAGAAAGAATTCCTATACCGGTAATTACTACCCGTCTCTTCATGCTCCCAACTTGTTGGCGATATAGTTAACAATATCACCGACAGTGATTATCTTTTCCAGATCTTCGTCTGGAATTTCAATATTGAATGCTTCCTCAAAATCAGCTACAAGATCAGGAATATCAAGGGAATCTGCTCCCAGGTCCTCAATAAGCTTTGCCTCAGGAACAATCTTGTTCTCTTCCACGGTAAGTTTGCTTGCAATAATTTCCTTTACCTTTGCTGCAATTTCCTGTTTTGTCATTTGAACCTCCTTGTTATTTTTTATGTATATAGGCCACCATTGACCCTAATTACTTCTCCTGTAATGTAGGATGCATCATCGCTAAGGAGAAAGGCAACTACGGATGCTATTTCCTGGGGAGTGGAAAATCGACCAAGGGGTATTGCCTTAAAATACTCCTCTTTAACCTTCTCCGGTAATTTTTCAGTCATGGGAGTTACAACAAATCCCGGGGCTACCGCATTCACTCTTATATTTCTGGAAGCAACTTCCTTGGCTATGGACTTGGTGAACCCTATAAGGCCAGCCTTGGAAGCAGAGTAATTCGCCTGTCCGGCATTTCCCATCTCTCCAACGACCGAAGCTATATTTACAATAGCTCCTGCTCTTCTTCTGATCATTCCCCTTATTACTTCCCTCGTAACAAGGAAGGCTCCCGTTAAGTTAACCTTTAATACTGCTTCCCAGTCGCTGAGTTTCATTCGCATCAAGAGTCCATCCTTTGTAATACCTGCATTGTTCACAAGAAAATCGATCTTTTCGTCCTCTTCCAGGATCATCTTTATCCCGGCCTTAACATCCTCTTCCGAGGTTACATCCATCTTAACAGGGAAAGCACCTATAGCAGAAGCTGCTTCCTTGAGAAGATCTTCGTTTATATCTGCAATCCATACCTTTGCACCTTCTTTTATTAACCTTTCCGCAATCGCTCTCCCTATTCCCCTGCTTCCCCCGGTTACAAGTGCTACTTTTCCCTCAAATCTCATTTTCTCCTCCATTTTACCACAGCAGCTGCCCAAGTAAAACCACCACCAAAGGCAGCAAGCAGAATTATATCATTTTCCTTAATCATTCCCTTCGAATACGCCTCCCACCACGCTATGGGGATTGAAGCTGCGGAAGTATTTCCGAATCGTTCTATATTGGAATAAACCTTCTCAGGGTCTATCCCGAGCCTTTCCCCTGTAGAAACAGTTATTCTCTGATTCGCCTGGTGAGGAATGAAAAGGGAAACGTCTTTTACCGATATTCCTGCTTTATCCAGAACTTCCTTTGCAATGGCAGGCATTTTTGTTACAGCATGTTTAAATACCTCTCTTCCATTCATTTTGATGAAGTGTAGTCTGTTTTTAACTGTTTCCATTGATGCTGGCATCCTGCTACCACCGGCTGGCATATACAGGAGGTCTCCCTTGGTCCCGTCAGATCTAACCTCGATCCCCAAAATACCTTCTTCATCGGAACGCGTAAGCACTGCTGCTCCAGCTCCATCTCCAAAAAGCACACATGTGTTTCTATCTTCCCAATCGGTAATCTTACTCAGGGTTTCGACACCTATTATAAGAGCTGTGTTATACTTACCGCTCCGGATAAAGGAGTCTGCTATATTCATTGCATAAAGAAAACCTGAGCATGCAGCGGAAATATCAAAGGCGGGGATCTCTCCCATACCAAGGCTGGAAGAAACTATACACGCAGTAGAGGGAAACATCATATCAGGAGTGACTGTTGCTACTATTACCACATCTATGTCCGCAGGCTTCATCCCTGCATTTTCAATAGCGATTTTAGCAGCTTCAATTGCAAATTTTGAACTGGGTTCGTCCTCCCGGGCTATTCTCCTGGTCTTAATCCCGGTTCTCGTAGTAATCCATTCATCTGAAGTATCCACCATTTTTTCCAGGTCCTGGTTGGTAAGGACCTTTTCAGGAAGCGATGCCCCAAGCCCTGCTACTATTACTCCCATTGTTCCTCCTTTTTCCGGTTTCTACCCATTCTTTATAAGAGGCAATTTCTGCCTTGTATTTTTGTCTGAATCCTACCACAGGTAACCGCCTGGCAAATTTTAGAGCATTTTCTATTGCTCTTCCAGAACTTCTTCCATGAGCCACCACTATATTCCCCTTAAACCCTACAAGAAGCCCGCCCCCGTACTCGGAGTAATCAAGTTTATCCTTTAATGCCCTGAAGGCTCCCCTGGAAAGTAAATATCCTATTTTATATTTCAATTTTCTGGAAAGTTCCTCTTTAAGGAATCTAACAAATAGCTCCCCGAGGCCTTCAGCAAGTTTCAAAACTATATTCCCTACAAACCCATCTGTTAGAACCACATCTGCCCTGTCAAAAAACATTTCTCTGCTCTCTATATTCCCGTAAAATTTAAAAGGCCCTTCCTCGAGGCTTTTATAAATTTCTTTTAATGTTTTATGCCCCTTGGAAGCCTCTTCCCCGATGTTTAAAAGTCCTATTTTAGGATTCTTACGGCCCAGTATTGTTTCCGCAAAAATTTTACCTATTATAGCATTTCTTCTATAATCCGACGCCTTGGTATAAACATTAGCTCCAGCATCGATAAGAACGAATTCTTTACTTCGCGAAGGAAGAACCACCAGAATAGCTCCCCGTTCCACACCCTCTTCTGTTCCCACTATCTTTCTGGAAAGCGCTACCACTGCTGCTGTGTTTCCAGCAGAAAGAAAGGTGTCCACCTTACCCTCTGAAAGAGCTTTAAGTCCAAGATGGAGAGAGGTTTTCTTTTTCCTTCTCAAAAGCGATATGACTCCCTCTCCCATATCCACCATTTCCGGAGCATTTACTATGGATATATTGGGCAATTCCTCGTATTTTGACAGTTCCTTTTTTATAAGGTTTTCCGCTCCGAAGATTACAAATTCATCTTCAGTTAGTTTTCTCGCCGCTAAAACCACACCCTCAACTATATTGATGGGTGCAAAGTCCCCCCCCATCCCATCAACGCCAATCCGCATTATTCAGCATACTCCTCCATGGGTTGTATTACCATTTTGCCCTTATAATACCCACAATAGGGACAGGCTCTATGGGGCATATAAGCATTACCGCACTTCGGGCATATGGCAAGTGTGAGCATTTCAAGATGATGATGGGACCTTCTCTTTCCTTTTCTTGATTTTGAATGACGTCTTTTAGGCTGAGCCATTTTTCACCTCCAGCAGAATTTTTAATTGAGAAAGCCTTGGATCCGGTATTTTCTCAACATGTCCGCAATTTATTTTATTTCTATTGGCTCCACAAACGGGACAGATGCCCTTGCAGTCAACCCTGCAAAGGGGCTTCATGGGAATGGAAAGATTTATCTGGTCAGTAACCAGTCTTTCCACTTCAATTTTTCCATTCCTATAAAAGGTAGTATCAAGTTCCCCCTCCTGAAGGGAAACTTCTCCTTCTCTTAGATAATATATGGGTAGAATATCCAGAGAAAAACTGGACTCCACTTCAAAGGAAAACTCTTCTGCACATCTACTGCATGAGAGTATAACAGTACCTTTGATTGTTCCCCAGGCCTTTACCCTCTCACCTCTTCGCTTGAACTTAAGCCTGGCCTCAAAGGGACCATCTGTTCTCCCCTCAGTCAATCGGGCCTGATTTATCACCATGTCCAGGTTAAGGGTAAGGCCCTTTGGTGGTATCTTTTCTACCTCTAAAAACATCCCTTAATTTTAACTTCTTAGCCGCTCTGTGTCAAATTTCCCTATCTGGAGGACCATCATACTCGTGGTCAACAGGGTCAATCTTTCTCATTGGCTTCATCCGGGTCTGCTCTTCATATATATGGGCTATAAGTCCAGGGGTTCTTGCCATTATAAAGAATGCGTTCCCGAGCTCTGGAGGAAAACCAAGCTCACAGAGTATCGCTGCTATTGCACCGTCCACATTTATAGGAAGCCTTTTTCCCTTTATCTTCTCTATAGCTTCAGCTATTGCATGAGCCGCTTCCACGTATCTTCCATTAAACCCGAGTTCCTCTGCCATACTGAAAAGTTTTGCAGTACGTGGGTCGTTCTTGTGATAACGATGTCCAAACCCGAAAATAACCTGCTTTTTTTCGAGTTTATCACGGGTAAATCTTTCAGCTTCTTCTCTTATATTTCCGCTTTTTTCCACTATCTCCATGTACTGTTTCATAGCATTTTCTATTGCCCCACCGTGATATTTGTAGATAGCAAGTATACCACCTGCCAGAGCAGCATTAAGGGGTGAACCCGTGGAAGCAATGGTGCGAGCCGCGAGTGTGGAGGGAGGGGTGGCTCCGTGGTCTATAGAGGAAACAAGAATTGCATCGATCATCTTTCCCACCTTTTCATCTGGCAGCTCTCCCTTAAGGATCAGATAAATAACCTGAGGGAAGCTGACCTTTCCCATTAATTGATCAACCCTGTACCCTCTGACTGAAATTTTGTTGGGTTCAATCCTGGTTATTCCGGTTTTCCAGTGATTTTCTCCCATTATGTTCCCTCCTCCCATGAAGTTAAATATTCCTTCTGTTCCTCTGTTAATTCGTCTATTTCTATGCCCAGGGACTCCAGCTTCATTCTTGCAATTCTTTTATCAATCTCCTCTGGAACTCGATAAACCTTTTTCTCAAGATTTTGAGCATTTTCCTTGAGATAAAGCACAGAAAGGGCCTGATTAGCGAAGCTCATATCCATCACCGAGGCCGGGTGTCCCTCAGCTGCAGAAAGGTTTACCAGCCTTCCCTCTGCAAGGAGATAAATTCTTCTTCCATCTTCAAGTGTATATTCGTCCACGAAATCCCTTACTTTCCTCTTTGAAACAGCCATTTCCTCCAGAGCAGGTATGTCTATTTCCACATTGAAATGTCCTGAATTGGCGACAATCGCTCCATCCTTCATGGCAAGGAAATGTTCTTTTCTGAGCACGTGCTTATCCCCGGTAACAGTTACAAAAATATCCCCTATCCTTGCTGCATCTTCCATCTTCATGACCATGTATCCATCCATATTAGCCTCAAGAGCCCTGAGAGGATCAGTCTCAGTAATAATTACCTTTGCTCCAGCTCCTCTCGCTCTCATGGCAACGCCCCTTCCGCACCAGCCGTATCCGGCCACCACAAAATAGCTCCCTGCAATAAGGTAATTTGTAGCCCTCAGTATTCCATCAATCGTGCTCTGTCCGGTTCCGTAACGATTGTCAAACAGGTGCTTTGTATAGGCATCGTTAACAGCAATAATAGGATAAGCCAGGACCCCATCATTGGCCATAGCCCTGAGTCTTATAACCCCGGTTGTGGTCTCCTCGGTGCCTCCGATAACGTTACTCAGAAGTTCCCCTCCTTTTCTGTGAAGGGTAGAAACGAGGTCAGCTCCATCGTCCATGGTAATCCTGGGTCTTATGGAAAGGGCAGCGTCTATGTGTTGATAATAAGTCTTATCATCCTCTCCCTTTATGGCGAAAACGGATATTCCATAGTGCTTTACAAGTGCAGCAGCAACATCATCCTGGGTGGAAAGAGGATTGGATGCAGTTAAAACCACATCTGCTCCCCCTTCTTTAAGGGTTATCATGAGATTGGCTGTTTCAGTGGTGACATGAAGGCAGGCGGCTATTTTAAGTCCTGCCAGGGATTTATCCTTTGAAAAATCTTCCCTTATCTTACGAAGCACTGGCATCTGAGCCTCGGCCCACTCAATCCTGAGCTTACCCTTATCCGCTAATTTTAAATCTTTAACATCGTATTTCATGCCTTCACCGCCTCCAGTAGATCTTTAACCTTATCCGTCCTTTCCCAGGTAAATTCTGGCTCAGTCCTTCCAAAATGACCATATGCAGCGGTTTTCCTGTAGATAGGTCTGCGCAAATCAAGATGCTCTATCATCCCCTTTGGTGTTAGAGGAAAGACCTCTCTTATCGCTCTTTCAAGAGCTTCTTCCGGTACCTTTCCAGTTCCATGGGTGTTAACAAGGATTGATACGGGATCTGCCACACCGATAGCGTAGGCTATCTGAACAGTAACCTCATCTGCAAGTTCGGCTGCCACTATGTTTTTCGCAATATAGCGGGTCATGTATGAGGCTGAACGGTCAACCTTTGTAGGATCCTTTCCGGAGAAGCATCCTCCTCCATGGGGTGCCCTACCACCATAGGTATCAACTATAATCTTCCTTCCTGTAAGTCCTGTATCCCCCATGGGCCCGCCTATCTCAAACCTTCCTGTGGGATTTATGTAGAATCTGGTGTTCTTGTCTATCATTTCTGCCGGTATTATGGGCTTTACCACATGTTCGATTATTCCTTCCTTTATCGCTTCTGTACTTGCTGTGGGAGCATGCTGTGCAGAAACAACAATGGTATCCACACGGATAGCTTTATTTCCCTCATATTCTATGGTTACCTGAGTTTTACCGTCGGGCCTGAGAAAATCAAGAATTCCTTCCTTCCTGACCTGGGCAAGCCTTCTTGAAAGCTTATGAGCCAGCATAATAGGAAGAGGCATAAGCTCCTCTGTTTCCCTCACTGCATATCCAAACATCATTCCCTGATCTCCAGCTCCACCTGTATCCACGCCCAGAGCTATATCTGGAGATTGCTCGTGAATAGAAGAGATGACAGCGCAGGTCTCAGAGTCAAATCCGTACTTGGCTCTGGTATATCCAATCTCTTTAATTGTATCTCTTACAATGGTCGGGAAATCCACATAGGTTTTAGTGGTTATTTCCCCTGCAATAAACGCAAGCCCTGTAGTCACTATTGTCTCCACAGCCACTCTTCCAGCCGGGTCATCCTTAAGGATGGCATCGAGAATGGCATCGGAAATCTGGTCCGCTACTTTATCTGGATGTCCTTCTGTTACTGATTCAGACGTGAAAAAATATTTTCTTGCCATGGACTACCTCCTTTTTTATATGAAAAACTAATTTATAGTTTTCTTATCCTTTTGTCAAGTAGAAGTATAAAAGAAAACCTGTTCCCGGGTGATAAAATATTATTTCATGTGGTTAAAACTGGCAATTGTTGTTGGAATTTTACTTTTTCTTCTGGCAATAAGAGTAAATCTGTCTTTGGCTATTCTTATTCCCGGAATTTTACTCGCTATTCTATCCCGCATGAGTTTAAGCGAGATTTTAACCTCTTCATATAAATCTCTAACAGACTATTACACTCTGCGACTCTTTGCTATTATTTATCTCGTACTTCTTCTGGTGGAAATTCAGAAATATAAAGGCTCACTTCAACAACTGGTAAAGGGGATGGAAGGGCTTTTTGGGAACAAGTGGTTAACCATAACATTTTCTCCAGCGTTAATAGGCCTTCTCCCCATGCCTGGAGGCGCTTTAGTCTCTGCCCCCGTTCTAAACGAAGCCTTGCCAGAAGAAAATGTATCTCCGGAATTAAAAACCTTTATTAACTTCTGGTTCAGACATATCTGGGAGTACTTCTGGCCTCTTTATCAGGGTTTTCTTGTTACCGTGGCCATTTTCGGCATAAAGACTGTTGAACTTATGAAAAACCAATTTTATTTCACCGCCATTGCTGCAATACTGGGTTATCTAAGTCTCTTAATTGCCTTTCCAAAATTAAAAGCTAATGGAGAACGGGTCAATACGAAGAAGGCTGCTGCCTCACTGTTGCGGGGAACCTGGGAGATTCTTTTAATTGTTATTCTCATACTGGGTTTAAAGCTGGACCTTTTGATTTCTCTATCCCTGGTTGTTCTTTTCTCTTTATTTTTAAGCATCCCCAACTCCAGAAAACCGGCAATTATCAAACAGGCATTTAATTTGAGACTCCTCTTGCTCCTTGGATCGGTTATGCTATTTAAGGGTTACATCATGGACTCTGAAATTTCCCGATTCTTAAAGAGCACCATATCCGGCTCCAGTGGAATTCTTCCTGTTTTGCTGGTAAGCATACCATTTACCATAGGATTTCTAACAGGAGTAAATACTGCCTTTGCCGGAATTGCATTTCCCCTCTTCGTGCCTATCGTAGGCCATAATATAAATCAAATCTCCCTTCTATACATAAGTGGCTTTTCCGGAGTTTTACTTTCCCCTCTTCACCTATGTCTGGTACTTTCTGCAGAGTATTACGAAGCTAAATTGATAAGAGTGTATAAATATCTTACCATTCCAGTGATGGTCATTCTGGTACTGGCTATAATAATTTTTGCATGAAATTAAGTGATATAGAAAAAAAACTCAGAAAATTCGGATTAAAACCTGCGCAGAAATATATAGTAGTATGTATAGACAAACAAAAATTATGCCTTGTAAAGCAGAAAAAAATCCTGAAGGTATATTCAATATCCACTTCCAGATTTGGAACCGGAAACGAAAAAGATAGCTACAAAACCCCTCTGGGAGTTCACAGAATTTTTAAAAAAATAGGGGATAATGCACCTTCAGGAAGTGTATTTGAAGGACGACAACTTACAGGAAAAATCGTTTCTATTCCATCGCCGGGAGATCTGATAACCACACGAATCCTGTGGCTGGAAGGACTGGAATGGGCTATAAACAGAGGAGGGAACGTGGATTCCCTGGAAAGATACATATATATACACGGAACACCGGAGGAAGATAAAATCGGGTTCCCTGCATCTAAGGGATGTATAAGAATGAAAAATCAGGATATTATCTCTTTATATAATGATGTGGAGGAGGGAACCCTCCTCCACATTGTATCTCAGTGTTTCTTTCTTGCAGAAGCAGAAGAAGACGAACTGCTATAGGAATGACCGCTATAACTCCTCGAAGAAGACGAATAGGAGTGACTGCTATAACTTCTGGAAGGTCTTGAATAGGAGCTACCGGAACTGGAATATCCTCCCCAGCTTCTGGAGGAACGCGAATATCCCCTGTAAGAACGGGAAGATGTTCCCTTGAAGGAATTAACTATGGAATTCCACACGCCTTTTATTCCTCCCCTCTTTTTACTGCTATAATAGCTACCATAATTCTTTGAAGAGGAATAAGTTCTGTACCTCCTACTTCCATAGGTATCATAATATTTTCTGGAATAATATGTGTTACTCTTGCCAGATCCATGAGAATAGTAGTTACGTGAGTATGTTTTTCTTGAGCTGTAATATTTATTACCCGTGGAATTTCTGTAATAAGGCGTTTTGTATCTGGTTGATCCATATCTTGTGCTGCTTCCGTAAGTTGAATATCCATAATTTCTTTTGCTTCCCGAATAATATGACCTTCCTGTACTCCTGTAAGAATTAATGTAACCATATGTTTCCTTTTTCTTTTTCTTTGCCGTTTTTTTCTTAGCGGAACTCGATGAAGAACTGGAATATCCGGAGGAAGAGCTTCCAGAAGCCTTGCGTCTTGTTAATGCCTTCCTTGACACTGCTCCCCTGGAACTGGAAGAAGTTCCATATGAAGTACCGCCTGAGGAAGTACCATGGGTTTTTACCCCTGATCTTCTATAAACAGTGCCTTTGCGAACAGCTCCTGTTGCGCTACCAGCAGTTACCGGGACCACTCCAGAAACCACCCTCTTATATCCCATCCTGGTTTTCTTAACTGCATAAACAGGCTTTAATCTGGGAGGAGTAGAAAATACCCTTACCTTAGAAACCCCAACGGCCCTGAGCTGAGATTTTCTTAGAGCAGCTCTTCTTATGTTACTGGCTATAAATTGATCCTTTCTTACAAATACCCAGGAAGATGAATAAAGTGGTACATAGTTGTAGTAATGATAAACCACACCATTTATGATGATTATGGGCCTTCCGTAGAAATCAATGGGGCACCATCCGATATATCCGTCGAACCACGTCCAGTTTACCCACGCATATCCCCATCTTGGTACAGGAATCCAGTACCAGCCTATACTTGCACTCCATCCCCAGCGGCCATAGTGGTAAACGGCCCAACCCCAGGGCTCATAACCGACCCAGAACCAACCCTCAGGAAACCAGACCCATCTTCCATAATAATAGGGTCTCCAATCATCATAAATTCTTCTTGGTACCCAAACCCAGCCGTATGGAGGTACATATCTCCAGGTTCCGTACATCTCAAGTTCCCAGCCATAATCGCTTAATTCAGGAGGCAAATATCTGCTGTGCCGGTATCCTCTTTCTATTTTTCTGTCCCTATCCCTATTCCAGTAGTAAAAATCGTCCCTGAAACCCTTCAATCTGTCCGGCCCAAAAATTCTGTCTCTTGTAACGATCACAATTTCACCGGAACCTATATCAATATCCTCTTCTCCTACACGTAATTCCGCATAACCCTTTTCCACCGCAAATTTTATCTCTCCCCTGTCGTACGTGATTCTGTAAACGCCCTTATCCATAGGGATAAATTCTCCCCCTCTTGCCTCAATATTTATTTTCAACCTGTCCCTGAAGGTTCTGACAAAAATATCTCCGTAAACCAGGCTAAGCTCAAGTCTCTTACTCCTCTCGAAGGGAAGCACCGTAATATCAAGCTTGGTCCTTTGGTTTAATCTTATATAAGTAGAGTATCCTACATAAATCTCTGCCAAACCATCTTCTCCGGTGAAAATCCTGTCTCCTTCTCCAACTGGCATATTTAACGTAGCATCTTCTATCCCTGTTTCTCCCGCTCTCTCAATAAAAACATGTCCTTCAATATGACTTATCCGGGCAAAAAATCTGTAATTGTCTGTAGAATAGGGTTGCTGAGCCATTACAAACCCGATAACCACAAGGAACGCCGTCATCAAAACCAATGCCTTTCTTCTCATTTTTCACCTCCACCTTAAGTATAGCAATAAACGTGCCAATAAACACAACGAAAAGATAGGGGAGTATTTTTATGGTGTCCTCATTTTCGGACACAAAAGGAAACAATTTCAGGTCATCGACGATTTTGTCGACGATTCGACGAAATGGTAACCAAACTTCACTATTTTACCCATCCTTCAGCGGCACGAAAATTGCTATAATAACTTTGATGAAAAAAATGAACTTAATATTCGTACCCCTGCTTCTTATAAATATGCATTTTTATAATCCGTCAACTGTAAAGAAAGAATCGGGAAAAATTGAGTCAGCATCCCGGGTAAAGATGTACTCCAACAAATTGTTCTGGGTTTTAAAAATAAGGAACAAATATGATAAGATAATAAAGGTAGAGCTTGGCCCCTGTCAGTACATGGAAGGCTTTGCTCCTGAAAAAGGAGATTATGTCCAGGTAGAAGGTTCTTATTCCAGTGCAGAGGGGGAAACAATTCTTATAGCCAGGGAAATAACCTGGAAAGGGAGGTCTTGGATATTAAGAACAAAGGAGGGATTTCCACTCTGGCGAAGAAAAGGGGGTTAATGGGGAAAAGAAGGATTCTGTTTTTCATTGTAAGCACATCTGTATTTTCTATCATACTTGCTCTTTCCATTTATTTAATAAGCAATTATTTCATTTCAAAAAGTATTTCCCACCTTTATAACAAATCCACCGAGGAAATTCAGCGAATTTACCGGGGAGCCCTTCTAAATCTTCTTAACACACACAAAACCAACGATGAAATCATAGATTTCTTTATGGGAGAAAGCAGGGTAGCTTATGCTGCGATTCTGAACGGAGAGGGAGAAATCACAAATGCAGGAACAAAATTTGAGGCCTTTTTACCCATTGACAAAAGCGTGACGCTCTCAGGAGGCGGGGTAAGGGAACTATCCACACCTGCTGGTAAATTATCTGAGATCTCCATGCCTTTTATGAATTCAGAGAAAAAATTTATAGTAATAGGTTTCTTTCAACCCTTTACAAATATTGCAAAGAAACAACAACGAATTCATTTATTTCTTCTGGTAAGTATTGTAATTTTAATCTCAATAATATATTCCTTTCTTACCATTTCTCTTGAAAAGAGATATTACACAAAGGAAATACAGCTTGAAAGGGAAAAAAAGGAAAAGGAACAATTCCTCATACTTTCAGGAATTTCCTCCGGTGTCTCACATGAGATCAAAAATCCCTTAAACACCTTATCACTTGTTATTGAAAAATTATCCCTGGGGGTTGAAAAGGAAGAACTTGAGGAAATAACGTCTATAGCAAGAAGAGAAATAGACAGAATTAAATTTATAACAGAAAACTTCTCACTTTTGCTGAAAACTTCAAAGGGGAATAAAGAATGGGTAAAAATAGATACCATTGTAAAAGAATCCAGCAGATTATTGTCCTTCTTTCCTGATATGGAGATCGAAATAAAAAACAGAAACGTCCAGCTTTTCTCCAACCCCTATATGTTAAGGGTCGTCATCAAAAATATCTTGAAAAACGCAGCGGATGCCATGGGGGGGAGGGGTAAGCTTATTATAGAAACAGAAAAATCCGGTGATACCCTCCACCTTCTATTCAAGGACCACGGACCGGGAATAAAAAATCCCCATAAAATATTCTATCCATTTTACTCTGAAAAACACTCAGGAATGGGGATAGGACTGTTTATTACAAAAAAAATCATTGAAGGTTTAGGCTGGAAAATAGAGGCAATTAACTGGGAAAAGGGAGGCGCAATAAAAATTTCTGTACCCAAAGGAGGGTATCTTGAAACCTAAAAAAATACTTATAGTAGAGGACGAAAAAACACAGGCACAGCTTCTGGCGGACGTTTTAAAAAAACACGGATATAATGCCTCCTTCTGTCTGGATGTGGAAAGAGCAAAGGGGAAGGTACCTGAAGTGGATATAGTTCTGGTGGACTATAAACTGGGAAAACGTTCTGGTATGGAACTTATAGATTGGATAAGAGAAAACGATATCCCTGTGGGAATAATAATGATAACAGCCTTTGGAAGCATTGAGCTGGCTGTAGAGGCTGTTAAGCGGGGGGCGGACGATTTCCTTTCAAAGCCCATAAACGCGGAGGAACTATCCCTCAGACTTGAAAAGGTATATGAAAAAATAAGCCTCAAGAAGGAAGTGGAATATTTAAGGGATAAATTTTCCATTGTGGAATCTCTGGAGGATTTTCCCTTCCGCTCCGCCAAAATGAAAAATGTAATAAGGCTTATTGAAAAGGCAGCTGAGACAGATGCCAATATTCTGATAACCGGGGAAACAGGCACAGGAAAGGAAAGGGTAGCCGAACTTATCCACACCCATTCTAAAAGAAGAAGGGGACCCTTCGTAAGGGTAAATATATGTGCAATACCGGAAACTCTTCTGGAATCAGAGCTTTTCGGTGCGGAAAAGGGTGCTTATACCGGAGCAGACAGGAGGATGATAGGTAAATTCGAGGAGGCCAATGGGGGAACTTTATTACTGGATGAAATTGCGGACCTTCCTCTTGGAAGCCAGGTAAAACTCCTGAGGGCTGTACAGAATAAGAAAATTATGCGTCTGGGGTCTTCAAAGGAAATTGAAGTGGATGTAAGGATTATTGCAACCACCAATAAAAATATAGA
The DNA here is from genome assembly GCA_027062035.1 of Candidatus Aminicenantota bacterium. Taxonomy (GTDB): domain Bacteria; phylum Acidobacteriota; class Aminicenantia; order S016-38; family S016-38; genus S016-38. Next base: position 17,271 of record JAMOUL010000316.1, read on the forward strand.
AGAAGAAGTTTATCAGGGAAACTTCAGAGAGGATCTTTATTATCGCCTGAACGTTTTAAGGATCTATATTCCGCCTCTAAGGGAAAGAACAGAGGATATCGTAGTCCTCGTTAATTATTTTATGAAAAAGTTTTCAAAGCGCGAAGGTAAAAGAATAAAGGGGATAACCAGAGAAGCCATGGAAAAGCTCCTGAACTACAATTATCCTGGAAACGTAAGGGAACTCGAAAACATAATGGAGAGAGCCATAATTATTACTGGAGACGATCAGATAAAGGAAGAGGATATAATCCTTGATTTCAGCATCAGAAAAGAAGAAGACTTTGTGGAGGGAAAATCTCTGGGTCAGCTCCTTGAAGAGAGGGAGAAGGAAATAATTTTAAGAGCCCTTAACAAGTGCAACTGGGTAAAAACAAAGGCTGCTGAAATGCTTAGAATAAGCGAAAGAAAGCTACGATATCGAATGGAAAGACTGGGCATAGAATAATTTCAACCCAGAAAGAACTTGTCCTTTATAATCTCCTTTTCCTTCCCCACGATACTTTCCCAGGCAGCTTTTGCAGCTGAATACATAGCCTCCTTCTTTGAGTTTCCTTCCCCCAGGAATTCCTTATTTCCCACACAAACCTTTACTGTAAAGCGTTTCCTATGCTGAGGCCCCCTTTCCTCTATAACCTCGTATTGTGGTACAGGCAGTCCGAGCTTCATAAGATATTCCTGAAGGGCGGATCTATAATCAAAGGGCATTCCCCGGGTCTGGGAAACCATTTCCATCTTTTCCTTAAGAGCTTCCAGAATAACGCTCTCGGCTGCTTCCAATCCGCCATCCAGAAAAACAGCAGCCACGTATGCTTCAAAAACATCTGAAAGGATAGAATTCCTGCTCCTCCCTCCGCTTTTCTCCTCCCCCTTTGACAGCCTGATCATATCGTCAAGACCCAGTTTTCTACTGGCCTCGGCAAGAACCTCCTTGGAAGCAAGAGCGGCCTTTATTTTTGACATATTTCCTTCATCCATTTCCGGAAAATTATTGTATAGCCATTTTGAAATGACAAAATTGATTATGGAATCCCCGAGAAATTCAAGCCTTTCATAATTGAATTTACCGTCCTTTAACCTTTCATATGCATAGGAAGTATGAGTAAGAGCTCTTTCAAGCAGTTCTTTATTTTTAAACTTATACCTCATTTCACCTTCCCCACAAAAATAGCTATATCATCAGGAGGAAGCTCTTCATTTGAAAAGCTTTCTGCCTCCCTTACTATTCTATCCAGCACCTCAGATGGCCCAAGATGATGATACTTCCTCAACATTTTCCCTATCCTCTCCACCCCGAAGAGCTCCTTTCCATCAGCAGATGGCAGCTCACTTAACCCATCCGTAAACAGGATAAACATATCTCCCTTCCCTGTTTCTATTTTTATCGTTTCGGTATAAGGGGAAATATCCTCAACTATTCCCAGACCTATGCCCTCTGGTTTAAGTACCATAAGTTTGTCCACCCCCTTCTCAAAAAGTGCTTTATAGTAAATTATCGGCTGATGGCCTGCTCTTACCATCTCGATTTCGCCCTTCCGTATTCTCAAAGCAGCTAAGGTAATAAAGTGAGATGGATAAAGATGGGGATACAGATAATAATTTGCCCTTTCAATGGCTGCCCCAAGAGAAAGACCGGACTTCAAAAGGGCAGTAAGTATTCCCTTCAACATTGCACCAAAAAGTGAAGAATGAAGCCCTTTACCGGAAACATCTGCCATTATTACATACCAGTCTTCCCCCTTTATTATGTCATAAAAATCTCCACCAACTCCCCTGGCAGCTATTGTGAGGGCGGAATGTTCTATTCCAGGAATTTCTTCCTTCTCTGGAGGCATCAATCTCAATTGTATCTTTCTGGCAATTTTTATCTCCTGTTCAAACAAATCCACTTCCTTTTCCTTCTCAAGCAATGAACGCATCCTTTCCACCATCTCATCGAAACTTCTCATTATATCCCCAAGCTCATCGCTTCTTTGTGGGTTTAATCTGATGGTCAGGTCCCCTCTTTTAACCGCGTTAACTGCAAAAGATAACCTGGAAAGGCCTCTGGTAATATCCCGTGCTATTAAATAGCCTCCAAACATCGCCACAAGATTCAGGAATGAAAGTAATATTGCAAAAAACACAAAGGCAAGGAACAGAGAATTGGTAAGGGAGCTCTTCCCTTTTATCAAACCGGTAATTAAACTTCCAAGGGTAGCTCTTATAGTAAATACTGCTCCCTCATAAACTTTTTTATCCTCGAGATACAAAACATCTCCTTCAAACAGCACTATAAAGCTAAATCCCTTCTTCTTATCACCTTCTTCGGATGCCTTAGCTTTGTCCCGGATGAAATTTATTTTCTTTACCTTTACATCCCCCTCCTCCCGGTAATATATATAGGGGGGAAGCAAAACCTTTATTCCGTACTCTTCTCTAAAAAATCCCGGAAGCACAGTGTCTATCCTTGCAACTCTTTGCCCCTGTTTATTAACTGCAACATAAATGCCATTTTTACCTATCACCAGGCCCTCAAATCCCTTCTTCAGAGGAAAACTACCAGGCATTCCTCCTCCAGCCCTCAGCTCCTCTATCTTATAATCCAGCCATCCCACGAGAAGGGAACTGGAGAAACTGGCAAACATCACATATACAAGAATAGACGAAAGGATGATAAGCAAAACCACAGGAACAATCCCTTCCAGAATATGGGAGACTATAAGGCGATTTCTTATACGGTAAAAGAATCGCTTAAGGAGTTTCGGAAAATAACCCACAAGAAGTACAAAAGCAAAAAGAGCAGTTAAAAAGATGAATTGATATAGATTCCTGACCAGAAGCAGGAGAATAAAAAGGTAAAATCCAGTTATAAAAAGAAGGGTTTTTCTCTTCATTTACCTGTTACCCAAAGACCTTATCAAAAATTCCCCCAGATGCAGAGTTTTTAAAGGGGAAAAGCTTCCCATAAACATTATACACCCGGGACATTCGGTTATTAAAAGCTCTGCCCCGGAATCCTTTATATATTTTTTCTTTTCTCTTTTAAGGGCAAAGGAAATTTCAGGATGGGATAGGGAAAAACTTCCACCAAAACCACAGCACAAATCTGCCCTTTCCATTTCAACATACTGGCTCAGGCCGGAAAGTACCCTTCTGGGTTCCTTCCATATATGAAGTTCCTTTTTAAGATGACAGGGGTCATGCCATGTGGTTTTGATATTTTGTGGCTTCAGATCAAGCTCCTTAGCATTTTCCAGAACAAACACAGAAAGATCCATCACGTTTTTAAGTCCGTAAAAACGCTTCAAAGTATTTAGTCCGGTAGGACACGGGGATATAACATAATCAGGCGAAATTTCATTTATTATTTTCAGGTTGTGTTTTCGAATCCTCTCAAATTCATCATGATCTCCAATGGAAAGATGCGGGAACCCACAACATATCTGGGATTTCGGGATATAAAGATCAAACCCTGCCTCCACAACTATATCTGAAATAGCCTTGGCTATAGAGGGAAAGAATCTGTTTGTAAGACACCCAACAAACAACATCACCTTCCCCCTTCCTCTACCCTTCCTGAACTCCTCTGTTGTGGAAAGAAAGGGCCTAATCGCAGGTTTAAAGGGAAGTTTATCGGGAAAAATAATAGCCATCAGGGCAGTTGCAAGATGGGCCGGGAAAACACCCCTTGTGAAACCTTCTACCATCAACTTTTTAAGTTTGCTGACCCCCCACTTTTTTCTCGCTTCTATAACAATATCAATGGTTCTTATTCCATTGGGACAGACATATTCGCACCCGCCACACAGGGAACAGAAGGATATGACCCTCTCAACTTCTGTATCCGGAATTTTTCCTTCGATGGCTCCCTTTATTATTGCAATCTTTCCCCGGGGAGATATAAGCTCATCCCTTTCCACATTATAGACGGGACATGAGGTTAAACAACTACCACAACGGACGCATACACTCAGAAGGTCAGAGAGCTTCGAATACAACCTCTCCCTCTACTATCGTTAATACCGGTGCTCCCTTTAACTTCCAGCCCTCAAAGGGAGTGTTTTTACTCTTTGAAGCAAATTTTTCGCCCTTAATGATTATTTCCTTATTCGGATTTATTACGGTTATGTTGGCTGATAATCCCTTGTCTATCTTTCCAAACCCTTTAAGGTTAAGAATCTTCGCCGGATTCACGGATAATAATTCCACAAACTTTCTGACTGAAATTTCCTTCTTTGAAACAAATCTATCCCATATTAAAGGAACCGTAGTCTCCAGGCCTATCACCCCGAAGGGAGCAGCATTAAACTCCACATTCTTGTCATCCTCTGTGTGGGGCGCATGGTCCGAGGCAATAGCATCGATCAGGCCTGATTTTATTCCGCGGACAAGAGCATCTCTATCTGCGGGACTTCTGAGGGGAGGATTCATCTTGAAGTTGGTATTATATGAATCGAGAACGGTTTCATCCAAAATTAAATGGTGAGGAGTTACCTCGCAGGTAACTCTAACTCCCTTGGTTCTTGCCTCCTCAATTATCTCAAGAGCCCTCCTGGTAGACACATGCTGAATATGGATCCTTCCCCCTGTAAACTCTGCAATAAGCAAATCCCTTGCTATGGCAGCGGCTTCTGAAATCCATGGAATTCCTCTAAGCCCCAGTTTAGCGGTAAATGCACTTTCATTGGCCAATCCGTCCTGGGAAAGTCTTACATCTTCAGCATGATCGAGATAAGGCAGATCAAGGCTCAAAAGATATTCAAAGCCTCTTCTTAATATAAGAGGGTCTGAGACCGGGCTTCCATCATCGGAGAATCCAACAGCCCCCTCCTCTGCCATCAGGACCATCTCGGTGAGTTCCTTACCCTCTCTTCTCTTGGTAAAAGCACCGATAGGAAAAACAAATACCTTAGAACTTTTTCCCTTTTCCACCACGTACCTGACCCTTAAAGGATCATCCACAGGAGGATCGGTGTTGGGCATCATAGCTACAGCCACAAAACCTCCCCTTGCTGCTGCTTCGGCTCCACTCTTTATATCCTCAGCATCTTCTCTCCCCGGTTCTCTGAAATGAACATGCATATCAATAAGACCGGGAACCACAACCATCCTTGTAAGGTCATAGGTTTTGCAATCCTCGCATTCTATTTTCTTTGCTATTTCCTTTACCTCGCCATCTTCGATTAAAACATCAAAGGTTCCATTTATCTTATTAAGTGGTGAAACCACCTTTCCATTTTTCAAAAGAATTTTCATTTCTCACCTCCAAGAAGAAGCGAAAGAACCGCCATTCTAACTGCCACTCCCTTCTCCACCTGTTCAAGTATGACAGACCTGCCTGAGTCCGCCACCTCAGCCGCAAGTTCTATTCCCCTGTTTATTGGCCCCGGATGCATAACTATTGCATCCGGCTTGGTTCTATTAAGCCTTTCAGGAGTAAGTTGATATTTCTCCCTGTATTCCCTCACCGTCGGAAAAAATCCCCCATGCATCCTCTCCAGTTGAAGCCTGAGCATTATAACCACATCCGCTCCTTCCAGTGCCCTATCCAGATTGTAATCCACTTCTACCGGAAGTTCAGAAAAATACGGAGGTATTAAGGGAGGTGGACCCGAAAGTACCACCTTTGACCCCATCTTTGAAAATAGAAAGATGTCTGAACGTGCCACCCTGCTGTGAAGGATATCTCCCACTATAACTATCTTCATCCCATCGAGCCTCCCTTTATTCTCGAGTACTGTCATTCCATCGAGGAGAGCCTGAGTAGGATGTTCATGGGTACCATCTCCTGCATTTACAACGGAACTGGAACAGAAGGTGGTAAGAAATTTAGCAGCTCCTGAGGCAGGATGTCTGATTATTATGAGATCTGTCTTCATAGCCTCAAGGTTCAAAACGGTATCTTTAAGTGTCTCTCCTTTCCTGACAGAAGAGACGGAGGATGAAAAATTCATAACGTCTGCACTGAGTCTTTTGGCAGCTATTTCGAAAGATGAGCGGGTCCTGGTACTCGGCTCAAAAAATAGGTTCACAACAGTTTTTCCTCTGAGTACCGGGACCTTTTTTATCGGTCTTTTTGAAATCTCAATAAATCCACGGGAAGTCTCCAGAATTTCTTCTATTTCCCCCCGGGATAGTTCCTCAATCGAAAGAAGGTGTTTTCTTTCCATTTAATCCTCCGGTTCTGTTATGAGAACTTCATCTACGCCATCATATTCCTTTAATTTAACCCTTACCCTTTCCCTTTTTGAAGTGGGAAGGACCTTTCCAACATAATCTGCCTGGATTGGCAGTTCTCTGTGCCCTCTATCAATTAAAACAGCAAGCTGGATGGTTCTGGGCCTTCCGAGGTCCATAATGGAATCCATGGCAGCCCTTACTGTCCTGCCGGTAAAAAGAACATCATCCACCAGAACCAGGTCCTTATCATCAACAGAAAAAGGTATTTCTGTTCCCTTAACTTCAGGCTGGATCCCCTTGGTGGGAATGTCGTCCCTGTAGAGAGTGATATCAAGAATTCCCAGCGGAACTTCCACACCTTCTATCTTTTTTATGACCGCCTGTATCCTCTGGGCTATGAATACTCCCCTTGTTCTGATACCAACAAGAACAAGGTTTTCAATTTCCCGGTTTCTTTCGAGTATCTCCACTGAAAGTCTGGTGATGACCCTGGAGATTCTCCGCGCATCCATAATTTTAGCCTTTACCTTTTCTTCCATATTCTTTCCTCCAAAGCTTTTCCCCCTCACCTCCCAGAAATTATATCAGAAAAAAATGACTATTCTTCTTCTATTTTTAAAGGGTATGTGGTATCTTTAATTTTATGAATGAAAAGGCCCTGAATGTATTATATAGTTCTGTTAAAAAATTCATAAGAGCCAGGGCCTATTCTAAATTATGGAATCTCACCAAAAAAATCCATTCAGCGGATATTGCCGCTATAATGGACAAACTTTTCACCAACGAAAGGATAGAGCTTTTCCATGTTATATATAACAACGACATTGAAAAAGCTGCAGATGTTATTGCCGAACTGGACCCTGATATTGCGGCAGAACTTCTTATAAAAATAGATCTTTCGCCACAGCAGATAGTAGAACTGTTCAGGCATATCTCCAGTGATGACGTTGTATCCATACTGGACGAACTCCCGGAAGAACTTGCAGAGAAGATCAAGGAACTGATGAGTCCGAAACGGACCGAAGAAGTGGAAGCCCTTCTCTCATACAAGGAAGATACCGCTGGACACATAATGTCCACTGATTTCTATGCTCTTCACCAGGACACCACGGTGGCAGATGCTATAACAGCTATTCAGCTTTCAAGGGAAACAGAATCAGGTTTTTACCTCTATGTGGTTGATGAAAATTACAAACTGGTAGGGGTCGTTTCTTTAAAACAGTTAATTCTCAACCCCCCATCCACCAAGTTAAAAGACATAATGAATAGAGATGTTATTGCTGTCACAGTGGACACTGACCAGGAGGAAGTAGCCCGTCAGGTCTCAGCATATAATCTGGTGGCAATACCTGTGGTAGATCACGATGGAACCCTGAAAGGAGTAATCACAGTAGACGACATTATAGACATTATTGAAGAAGAGGCAGCAGAAGACCTGTTAAAAATGGCAGGTCTTGAAGAAATCGACCGCATTACCACCCCTCCCTTAAAGTCAATAAAAAAGAGATTACCCTGGCTTTACGTAAACCTTATAACTGCGTCAATTGTTGCTTCGGTAATTTCTCTCTTTAAGGGGACCATTCAGAAATATGCACTGGTAGCTGCCTTTATGCCCATAACCGGGCTGGTGGGAAACGCAGGAATCCAGGCGATTGCGGTTATGGTCAGGGAACTGGCCCTGGGCGAAATTTCGTGGGAAAACGCAAGGAAGGCACTTCTCAAGGAAATAATGGTGGCCATGGGCAATGCTGTGGGCCTCGGGATAGTAATTGCCATACTGGGACAGATTGTTACAGGAAAACCAATTATCGGTCTTATCCTTTTCCTGGTTCTCGTAGGGGATATGCTGGTGGCTGCCATCGCCGGAACTTTAATTCCAATAATATGGAAGGCTGTGGGACTTGATCCTGCCTTTGGTCCAGGCACCTTTCTTACCATGCTAACGGATGGGGTTGGATACTTCCTTCTCTTCGGGCTGACCTCTTTACTTATAGGAAAATTACTCTGAATGCCACGACTGGTATACAAAGCTATAGTTCTGCATTCCGAATACATTTTTGAAATAGACAGGGAGGTCATCCTATTCACGAGGGAAAGGGGTAAACTTAGAACCATCGGTCGGGGAGGAGCCAAAATTCCAAACCGTTTTGGGGCCTCCATTACTCCCTTTTCCGTAGTTGAAGCTACCATCTGGGAAAGCTGGAAAGGAGGATTAACCCTTGAGACAACAGAACTTATCACCCCGGGATTTTCCCTTCTATCTGACCCGGGAATTTATCCATTCCTCTCCGCTCTTCAGGAAATCCTCCTG
>JAMOUL010000317.1 GCA_027062035.1 Candidatus Aminicenantota bacterium
CAGAAAGGGCAGCAGGAGAGAGATCTTTTATGCGTCCTACGTGGGCTCCCAGGGTGAGCGCCCCTTTGTCCCCCCATAACCAGGATAGCCCGGCAAAGTAATCCAGCCGCTGAGAATCAGTTCCTATCCCAAAAGAAAGGGCAACGTTGGGCCATTTTTTGTGAGTTATATGCAGGAAAACGGCTCCTCCAAGTCTGGCAATGTCTTCTTCTTTCCTGATTCTTCTGGCCACATACATCGTTTTTTCTCCTTCCTTTATCTCCTGAGCTATGTAGACCCTATCCACCAGACCACTTATCGTGAATCCCCCGGAAAGACTCAGGAGCCATGGCCCTCTTTTTTCGGTAATGATAATGTATATTGTATCTGTGTATTTTTTTAAGTCTGCCCCCTCGAACTTTTTCTCGCATTCCTTCTTATGAGATATTGAGATCTGAAAAATTCTTATTCCTCCCGGGAATACGTATGTAAAGACTTCCTGCTTTTTCATGAAATTTTCAAGTTTGAGTTGTTCTTTGGTTCTGTTTGAAGGTGGTTTAAGTGAAGTAATCGGATCCGTGACTTCGATGTTCAGGGTTTTGTAAACAAAACAGGCAGGGTATGTGTTTACAATTTTTATGAGCAGTTTGTCTCCTCTGTTCATCTGAATTTTTACACTTCTTGATTGTGGAGAAAGTTTTTGCTGGTTTATGCTTATAAAACCATGGAGGTGATCAAAGGTTATTACCTGGCTATTTGCTGATAAAAATGAAAGCAAAATTAATAGAATTAGTGTAATGCGGAAAGTTCTTCTTCTCATCCCAACCTCCCTTGAGGGAATTGTAACAGATTATTGGCATGCGTACAAAAAAAAGCAATCTATATAGGGGTCGGGTCTAAATATTTAATATTTTTTCAGGTGTTCTTCTCTTGATTATTAATACATGTAGGATTAAAATCCGTAAGGACAGAGGAAGATGAGGAGGGAATATGAAGGGATTTATGAGATTTTTATTCTGGGCAGGGATGTGGGGTTTGTTTGCGCTGTATCCCTTTGCAGGGTCTTTAGAGGCCCCTCACAGGGAAACAAAGATTGCTCTGATTTCTCTGTATGATAATTATCTGGTAAAACCAGGGCTGAAGACCTGCTGGGGATTTTCCACCCTGGTAAAAATTAAAGATGAGGCCATTCTTTTCGATACAGGGGGAGATGCGCGAATCCTGCTTTATAATATGAAAAAGCTTGGCATAGAGCCTGGTTCCATCGGGAAGGTGGTTATATCCCACATACATTCTGACCATCTGGGGGGTCTCATGGGTTTCCTTGAGAAAAACAGCCATGCTCAGGTTTTTGTGCCCCGCTCCTTTCCGGACTTCATAAAGAAGAAGATAAGGAATGCGGGAGCTAAACTGGTGGAGGTTTACGGCCCGATGAAAATCGCAGATTATGTTTATACAACTGGCGAACTTCCCGGTCCTCCTGAGGAGCAATCCCTTATAGTTGATTCTTCCATGGG
>JAMOUL010000318.1 GCA_027062035.1 Candidatus Aminicenantota bacterium
TGAGGCCAGTGCCACCTGCGATAAATCGTTTTCATTAAATACAAGCTGGTAAAAAGAGGAATCCAGTACTCCATCTCCATTTTTATCCCTGAGAACCAGGGAAGTGAAATTTTCAAGTCCGCCTGCAAGAATTGATAAGGCGAGAAAAACAAAAACAACATATCGTTTCATTTTAACCCTCCACTCAATATTCTATCTCTATAAATAATCCAGATGCAATAGAGGACGGCTCAAAGTATAAAAGAACAATTGACCCAATTCTCCTCCTTGACGTAAGCGATCCTGTGGGATATATTACATCCATGAGATCTTTTTTAGCTCAAAAAATCAGAATAAATATAAATAAAGGTTTGCAATGAGAATATTGATAGCAACAGTGGGTGGATTCACAGAGTCTTTAAAGCTCGCCATAAGACACCATGAGCCTTCCTTTATATATTTCGTCTGTTCAAAGCAGAAACCCGGTCAGACAGGGTCCTGCAGGCAGGTTTTTGAGGCAAAAGATTCTATAGTGAAAGAACTTCATCTGCCCGAAGGGACCTGGGAAATCGTAGAAGTGGAAAACTCGGACAGCTTCTCCGAAATATTTTCCAGGGTAACCAGGCTTATAAGAGAACTTAAAAGGAAGAATCCAGGAGCTCAAATAATCGTGGATTATTCAGGAGGGCCAAAGACCATGTCTCTTGGTGCAGCTCTTGCAGGCATAGAGGAAAACCTCGGTGTTTTTTTCGTAAACGGTATCCGTGATAAAAATGGCAGATTGATAGAAGGGACCGAGATAGTGGAGCGCATAGAAATAGAGGATTATCTCATAGAGAAGTTTCTCTACACAGCAGAGGCTCTCTGGGAGGGATTTTTTTACCAGAGTGCCGCTTCCCTCACTGAAAAATTTATCCAGACTGTTTCAGAAGAAAAAAGGGAAAAACTTAAGATTCTTTTTTACATTTCCCGTGCCTTTGGGCTATGGGACAGGTTCCAGCACGACCTTGCCCTGGACATTTTGAAACCCTATGGGGGATACGAAAAGATAAAGGAATACCTGATTATTCTCAGAAAATTGAGCTATTCCATAGACGAGGAGAAGAACGAGACAAAGGACTATCTAATAGTGGTGGATCTCCTCTATAACGCAAAGCGAAGGGCAGATGAAAAGCGATTCGAAGATGCCATAGGACGTATTTATCGGGCCCTTGAACTTCTGGCACAGATAAGACTCTTCAAGGAATACGGGATTTCCACAGCGGATGTGGATCCTGCTCTAATACCTGAAGAGGTGAGGGAGGAATACGTAAGAAGATTCACCGATGAGGACGGAAAGCTGAGGATTCCTCTTTTTGCGGCTCATAAACTTCTCTGTGAGCTGGGAGACGAAGTGTGGAATGACTGGTTCTTGAGGAACGAGGGACTTATCCGCCGTTTTCTTCAGCTCAGGAACTTTTCCTTCTATGCCCATGGACTTAAGGCGGTGGATGAGGAAACGTTCA
>JAMOUL010000319.1 GCA_027062035.1 Candidatus Aminicenantota bacterium
TTAATTACGATACTATTATACTTCTTCAACCACTTAAGTAATTTACCTCTCAGATAAAACAATACAACCTTCTCTTGCTGAGAGATATCTCTTCCCGGTTGACTCAAATCGTAAAGTTTTTCTTCAAATCCATCAAGGTCTAAAATGTAGTAATAATTTTTCCATCTTACCCCATAGGAACCCGGATTCAGAAAATTTCTGCTAATGGTGAACTCTTCACCCTGTCCTCTCTGGGCAAAAGCAGCAAGAAGAGACCTTCCGTCCAGAGATTTCCTGTCACCGAAAAGTTCTATCAGGGTGGGAAAAATGTCTATCACCTGAACAAGAGACGAAACCCTTCCCTTCAGTTTCATGTAAGATGGAAATTTCACTATAAGGGGTATCCTGGTAACCTCCTCATAAACTTTATGTCCGTGGCCAAAATATTTGTGTTCATAAAGGCCCTCTCCGTGATCGGATAGGAAGATTATCAAACTATTATCATAATATCCCTTTTTCCTCATGTACTCCCAGATCCTCCCCAGGATACTATCTATATAAGCAATGGTGGAATCGTAATCATCCACCACATCCTGAACCTCCTGAGGGGTAAATTTATTCTTTTCCCTTAGTTTATACATCACCGGTTCTTCGAAGATCTTTAATTTAAACCTGTTTTTAAATGGAGGAGGGGGAATTATAGGAAAATGGGGTTCCATAAAGTGAAGATAGGAAAACTCAGGAGATGAACGCTTCTTAATCCATTTCAAAAAGTCCCTTTCCATCTTTTTCTTTAGAGGACCCCCAAGACTGCCGAAATAAGTAAAATACTCATCTACACCCTTTGTAAAGCCGAATTTTCTGGAAATGTTTGCCGAAGCAGTGAAAATGGAGGTAGTGTATCCCTTACCCTTCAGATATAGTGGAATTGTTAAAAAGTTTTCAGGAATAGAATCTCTCAATACCCGTACTTTGTGGTGCTCTGGATATAAACCGGTAAAGAGAGAAGCTATGGAAGCCCGTGTGAAGGCCGCATTGGTATAAGCGTTCTCAAAAATAACCGAGTCACTGGCGAGTCGATCGATGTTAGGCGATGTGTTTCTATGATAACCATAAACCCCGAGATGACCGGCCTGACAGGCATCTATGAGAAAAACGTATATATCCGGAAGAGGATGCTTAAAACGATGGAAAGGATTTTTCTGGCTATTATTTTTATTCTTTTCTGTTTTTTCTATTTTAAAATTCAGAATTTTCAATTTTCCTGATACTCCGCTTATCTCCACCAATGAAGAGCTATTATATTCAAATTTAATTGTTTTACTGGTGCGTTTGTAATTTAAAATTTTTCTTTCCAGGATCACATGCGATCTTTTTCCCTGGAACACCTTCATAAGAACCTCTCCCCGCCCGGTGACTCTCATATAGGCCTTTCCTCTATCTACAGGAATATAGAGCTTCTCCCCTGCCTCAATTGCAAAATTTGAACCCTTATCTTTACTCTTCCCCACGCAAATTCTTTCCATGTAGAAATTTCTTCCCCCCTTAGCTCTGAATTCAATAAAATTCAATCCCTGCTGAAAAAAATCTGACTTAATGGTTTCCGTAGCCGGCTCTGAAGAAGTGGATAACTGTCCCGCTACCCTGCTATTTACAAAAATACGTATCTTCGTATTTTTCCCCATAAAATAGGAAATGGTAAATTCAGAGGGAACGCTCTTTCTCCAGAAGGCCAGCCTTGCGATGGGAGCAATAATTTTTAAGCGGTCTTTTTTGTTTCTAAAACCGTTCCATATGTTTTCCTGTCCCAGACAGGTCTGATCTTCATGCCAGCCCCACAGGATCTGGTCTGTATAAACGACCTCAGTTTTTTTCTTTTGCTTGCATCCATTTATACCTATAAAAATAAATACGAATACTGCTAAGAAAAGGACTTTTTTAGACACGCTGCAAGTATACCATAAATTTTTCACCCAGCTGTATTTATTACAGGAACACGAAAATGATAGAATGCACCATAGAGAGGTGCAATATGAAAAAATTCATATTTTTCATGATTATTTTCGCCACAATTGCAGGCTCTGTTCTCTCCAGGGATAAAATACCCTGCAGAATTAATGACCGGGAAAATCCTATGTTATTCATGACTCTGGGAAATGTGAAAACTTCTGTAGCTGAGGGATTCTTCGTCCCGGGAAAGGACCTGGTTGTGTTAAAAAACGGCAAAGAAATTCCTCATTATTACAGAGATAAACTGGGCATAAAATTCTTCTCACCAATAGACAAAACCCACTTTCCCCTTCCTCCTTCAGGCTGGTGTTCGTGGTATTTCTACTATCAGGAGATAAATGCTGAAGAGGTTCTTAAAAACGCCCGATGGATGGCGGAAAATCTTAAAGAATACGGTGCAAAATACATTCAGATAGACGACGGCTGGCAGGGAACAGGTCACGGTCTTGGAGAAAACAGGGACTGGTTCACCATAGACGTCAGATTCAGAAAGCCAGGAATGAAGGCCATTGCCAGTGAGATTAAATCCCTCGGAATGAAGGCAGGACTATGGCTGGCACCCCACGGCGAGAGCAACGCTGAAATAGTGAAAAAGTTCAAAAATGCATTCTTCCTTGGTCCCGATGGCAAATCTCTTTCAAGCACATGGGAGGGAACATACCTTGTAAAACCTTCTGAGGAGGGCAGGGCGTATCTGAAACATCTGTTCAATACTTTGAAGTCCTGGGGATATGATTATTTTAAAATAGACGGACAGCCGATAGTGATAAACGAATACAAAAGGCTTCTCGGCGAAAAAGGAGTGAAACTCTACAGAGAAACCCTTAGAGCCATAAGGGATACCATTGGTTCTGATACCTATCTTCTGGGATGCTGGGGAATTCCGCTGGAGGGTGCAGGAATAATGAATGGCTCCAGAACAGGAGGAGATATCCGGTCTGGATGGGAAGGTTTCCTTGTGGCGGTGGATGCAACGATGAGGTGGTATTTCCTGCATAATATTGTCTGGTACGCTGATCCGGATGTAATACTGGTAAGACCCCCCATGAATATAGACACTGCCAGGGCCTGGGCAACCCTGCAGGGACTTACAGGCCAGGCACTTATGACCTCGGATATGATGTATGCGTTGCCGGAGCAGAGGGTGAAACTTCTCAAAAAAATATATCCTGCAGTAAACATCACTCCCATGGATCTTTTCCCTTCCAGTGCTTACAAGAAAATATGGGATCTAAAGGTAAATCACCTTGGAAGACAGTATGACGTGGTGGCGGTTTTCAATTATAAAAATAAAAGGGATGGCGAATTTCTACATTTCAAGGACCTTGGTCTCAAAGAAAATGCTCTGTACCACGTCTTTGACTTCTGGGCGCAGGAGTATCTTGGCGCATGGAAGGGAGGATTTTATGTGGAAGTTCCTGCACAGGGGGTGAGGGTTTTAACTGTTATGGAAGAAAAGCCCCATCCCATCCTCATCTCCACGAGCAGACACATAACCCAGGGCTGGGTGGACCTCAAAGAACTTAAAAATGACAAAAATGAAATTCATGGGAAAAGCTACATAATAAAGGACGATGGTTATACCCTGAGCTTTGCCTATCCCGGTGGAAAATGTCACAGGCTCACTTCAGTTAAAACAACCGCAAGAACAGTGGTTAAAAACCATGGTACATGGTCAGAAATAATATTCTATCCGGAAAAAAGCGGTGAATATACCTGGGATGTTAAATTCGAAAGGATTCCGTGCTACACATACCCTGTAAAGAAACCATCCAAAATAATGAGTGTGTACCCAACCTCTACCGATGAATTTCTTATAAGATGGTGGCCCCTTTATTCCCTCACTGCGGGCTACAACGTTTACATTGATGGTAAACTTCTGGGATACTCACCTGTGGCAGAAGCAAAAATAAGAATAAGTGATCTGATTAGCCCTCACAAACTTGAGGTGAAATCCGTCTGGTATGACGGAAGGGAGAGTAAGAAAGCTCTCTCTTACACATTAAAGGCTTCAACCCTGTTTCCCGATACTATATTCCTTTCAGATCTTGACCCATATTATGCAAGTGCAGGCTGGGGAACACTGCAGAAGGACCTCTCCATGGAGGGCGCTACCATCACCATAGGCGGTAATAAATACAGGAAAGGCCTTGGGACCCATGCTCCTTCAAGGATAAAATATAAAATCGGCGGACTTTTCTCCAGATTCAAAGCCATTGTTGGAATAGACGACGAGACTGAAGGGAAAGGAAGCGTTAATTTCAGGGTAATCGGCGACGGAAAGGTTCTCTGGGAAAGCGGAAAGATGAAGGCTGGAGAAACAAAAAATGCAGACGTGGAAATAAAGGATATCAAATTACTGATTCTGGAAGTAACAGACGGCGGAGATGGAAAGGATTACGACCATGCGGACTGGGCAGAGGCAAGGTTAATAAAATTTTAATACACCTATACCCTTATTTAACCTACAGCTGAGTTCGGAACGGTATCCCTTTAGTTGTTACCCCTGTTCAAATGAGAGTTCAGGAAAAACGTAGGTCCAAGGACCGGTTCCATAATCTCTTCAAAGGGCATATCTAAATCCACCGGTAACCTGAACTGAAAAGATTCTACCCTGAAGAAACCATCCTGGAACATTTCAGATTCATAACCTTCTACGAAAAACCCCCATGCCCTCTGGTCCATTATTACCCTTATGCCTGGGGCTTCTTCCTTTTCGCCTTCGACGTCCTTTTCTTGTGCCTCTTCCATGGATAGCTTATTCAGTGGAACCCTTACCCAGGAAATACCCTCCCGGTATTTTTCGGAAGATTGTCCACTGGAGATCCCTGCCATTGCTCCCAAAAGCCCCACTGAAACTCCCAGTGGAGGATAGACTAAAGGTGCTAAAATGGCGGAAAATTCATTCGTTAAAACCCAACAAAATAGGCCCCCAAACGCAAATCCTAATAATGCTCCAACAACTGCTCTTTCAAGGGAAGTCTTCTTCTTTTTATTAATAACATTAACATTCCCCTTTGCTACCTCAAGTTTGACCACTGAATGAATTGATGTGGTTACCAATTTTCCCCTATCAAAATAGGAAATATTATTCTTATCTACCCGATGAAATTTTCCCACAACCGGCTCCACTGCACTGTTTTTCCATGTAATCCTGATCGTGTCTCCTGCCTTCAGGATCACCTTATCCTTTCCCTTAGAATAAAGCTGTACCTGAAACAGAAGCAGCAGAATGAGAAATACCCCCACATTTCTTTGCAAAGTACTCCTCCTAAAAATTTCCAGCAAAAAAGAGGGCGATTTTCAACAAATAATTATCTCAGAATCCCATATTCTATCAGAACAAGAAATTTTACTTTTCACTTCTTTTCCCCCTTTTTTCACCAAAACCGTAACCCTTATTAAATTTTATAACATAAATTACATAAATCAAAGAAATCCTTATATTTTCTCTCCAGAATTCTATTCAATTTTTAAAAGGCCTTGATTAAATAAATCCATATATTTTAAAATTCATTTAAAAATACAACGATTAAGGAGGCTTTCATGAAAAATTTCATTGTTATTACAGCTGTGTTAGTACTGGTCGGCTTCTCGACGGCTCAGGCCATAACCAATGTGAGGCTGGAGCCAGCACTGAGTACTTACTATGTGGGAAACCAGGTGACAATAAAATGGGATGCCTCCGGCCTCCAGAATAGCGACGAGGTCATTATAACTATATTCAGGGAAGGTAATGACCAGCAGAATATATGCAGGATATTTCCCGGACAGACATTCCCTGCAACCCATGGGACACAGGGAATTGACTGGACAATCCCAGAAACCTGCATCAACCCCCATACAGGACAGAAAGAGAATCTCCTTCAAGGCAGAATAAAGATCAGGGTTCGCTGGACTAAC
>JAMOUL010000320.1 GCA_027062035.1 Candidatus Aminicenantota bacterium
TGTTACTGACATATTAAAAAATTTCCCGTATAACCTCGCATATAATAAGCCTTCAGGCTAAATAATGTCTGGCACATAATTTGCTTTTTAAAATTTCCTGCGGGCTTCAAGCCATGCAGGCAAAAAACATAAGGAGGGCGAAAAATGAAGGAGAAACTTTTATTTATTCTCCTAATAATTGGTTTACTCCTATCTTTCTCAATCATTGGGTCTGCTCTACACAACGACTCAAAACTTCTCCCAGGCTTAAACGCAGTTGACATTAACTCACTTGTAGGGGGAAAGGTTGCCCCAAAAAAAGTTAAATATTGGTGCGTTTACTGGGATGGTATGGATCTCGGTGGAAACCATTGTTATACCATGGCAGTAAACTGTCTGGAAATTTACTGCAAAAAATATATAGTGCCTGATGATTGATTAAAATCCAGATGCGGAAACTCATATTTACTGTTCTGACAGTCAGTATACTGTTTTCAGCACCCCGGCGGTTTTTAAAATACATAAAAACTATTTATCTGAAAGGTAGCAGTGAAAACATTCGATTGCTCTGTGACGCAAAGTATGACGAAGGTTATTTTTACATCCTGGATCCAGCCTCACAGTACAAACTGAAAATTTACGACGTCTCAGGAAAATTCATAAAGGAAATGGCACGGAAGGGAAGTGGACCGGGGGAATTCCTGGAACCCATTGGCTTTGGAATATACAAAGACAGGATGGTAATAGCAGAAAAAAGAACATTCGACTACGTAATTCTGGACAAAAAAACACTACAGAATGTGTATAAGAAATTCACCAACTTCAAAATGGGATTCTGCAATGTCGATTTAATATTAACGGAAAATAAGCTCATCACATCAGACTGGTACATAAGGTTCCTCACCACTGGTAAGGATGAAACATTTCATGGGGTGGTCTACGATCTTGTAAAGGGCAAAAAGAAACTGCTATGGAAGAACATTTACTGGAAAACCACTAAAAAAGCACTTACCAATTCAAAGATTGACGTTGCTCCAGATGGAAAGATTTACATGGTCTACAATCAGCCTCTTATTCTCAGGGTTTACTCAGAAAATGGAAGGCCTTTAATGGAGAAGGAAATAGATATAGAAAACTACATCTATCCAACCAGGGTAGAAATAGAAAGTTTTCACCACTTCCTTAAAAGCTGGGACCATAAGGATAAAGAAAATTATCTTAATTATATTCAGAATTGGGTGGAAAGGTACTCCTGGCTCCAGAAGGTTGTGGTAAAAAATAAATACATTTTTATCTTCTTCCGAAACTATGACGAGGACATTGATGGCTGGAAACTCTGGTATGCTGTTGTTGACAGAAAGGGAAATCTGGTTAGAAAAGAGACACCGCTCAGGAGTCGATTGGCCGGCGGGGACTTCTGGATAGATGCGATAACCCCTGCAATAAGGATTTTTTATTCACCTGACAAGAAATTTCTTTACATTGCAAGACAGAAGGACGATGAAGAAGAAGATATTTCTATAGAAGTCTATCGCTTTATTGTTAAATGAAAAAAAGCTGGTGGATTGCTATCGCTATTGTTTCTATTATCCTCAACCTTTATCTCAGCTATTCCATTCTTAATTTTAGCAGAAATAAATCAGGGGAAATAGGAACTCAATTAAAACCTTCCAAACACTGTAAGTTTATTGCTGTCCTCTTTATTCCACGCAATACATGTTATCCTGTAGATGAGTTTGAGAATTATCTGAAAAAATTCAGACATGTATGCGTCATAAGAAAAATATTTCAGGAAAAAAATAATCGTATTTTCCTTAAATATACAGGCTTTTCTCCTTCCCTTCTGTTATTCACTTCCCGGGGAGACCTCATACTGTCAATCCCCCTTGAAAAAAGCAGCTCCCAGGAAACCAAATTACTTTTGAAAATATGGATATCAAGACTGGAGGCACTCAACGAACAGAGCGATTGACTTCCTTCATTAGGATCGCTATTATAATTTCCCGGGCAAAGAAATTTTCCCTTTTGCCTGTTACGCCATCATAGACGTCTATATTGTATCCCTCTCCTTTTCTTTTATAATAGATTAAAAATGGGTACAGGATAGATTCCATTAACTCCAGACTTTCCATGCGCTTTTTAAAAAATATACTGACAGGAAAACGGGCCTCCTGTAGAGCAATTTCTTTTGCTTCCTGTTGACTTATTTCTACATTTATCTCAAAGTTCTTCTCTTCCCCTTTATCCAGAATCCACGGCTCCACCCTTACAGTCTTTCCCTTTATTCCATCCACCATCACAAAAATTTCCCTTCCACCGCTATAAATGGCACGGAAAACAAAAAAGGGAAGGTGTATCACTTCTTTTTTCAGATAGTGAACCGGGGCCTTTTTACCCTCGGTCACTAAAGGTGGAATGACCTTCATTTGACCTGTTTGTGATCAAGATAGAAGAAGAATAGAGCCATGGCGATAAGTGTAAGTCCGGAAACCAGGTTTATGGTTCTTGAAATCCCCTTCTCTACTATTAACGCTGAGAGCGCAACTATACTGCCAAAAATTCCCCAGAAAATACCAATTATTCCAAATGCCCTTAGCTTCTTCATCCTTCACCTCAAAATATAATATAGAGGATAATCTGGATCCCTATAAGAAATACTGCCCATAATCTTAAATCGCGCCACTTCTTTTTGTTCTCCGCTCCTCTGTATATGTATTCCCGGGGTCTGGTTATCACCCATATTGCAAGAAGCACATAAAGTCCTCCTGCTATTATTTTTGCCCAGTAAAGGGGAATACTTTTAAAAAATTCACCCATTTATCCTCCTCTCCACAGCTGCTTTAAATTCGCTATCCTTTTCAAGGTACCTGTAGACCAATCCTCTCAGCTTTTCTGGAGGCTCTGGTGGAGTTAGAAGGCTTACAAAAACATTAACTCCAAGGGAAATCACGAAGGACCACCAGGCAACATAGAGAAAGTTAACCCTGAACAGGGAAAGGATTACTGCTGATATAACGCCAAGAACAAGCCCCCAAAGACCTCCCCATCCTGTAGACCTCCACCACAAAACACCAAGGAGCAACGTAGCAAGGGTTGGTCCCTGAAAGAAGGACAGGAGAGTTTGCATAGCAACATAAATCCCTGGAAATTTTTCTGTAAAGGGTGCAAAGGCCACTCCAAAAACTATGAAAGCAAAGGTGAGTATTCTACCGAACACAAGGTAATGCTTATCAGAAGCATCCTTTTTAATGTATTTCTGATAAATGTCTCTTGTCCAGAGGGTGGCTGCAGAGTTCAGGGTAGAATCCACACTGGAATGAAGCGCAGCTATAAATGCCACAAAGACCAGTCCGCCAAGTCCAGGTGGAAGGAAATTCTTAACCACCCAGGGAAGGGCCTGGTCAGGATTGGTAATAGCTCCTGGAGGTGCGAACTTCAGGGCAAAAAAGCCTGGAAGCACCACGAGGATGGGAATGAGGGTCTTCGGAAAAGCTGCAAACATCATCCCTGCCTTTGCATCCCACTCACTTCTGGCACCGAGAGCCCTCTGAATTATAGACTGATTGGCACACCACCACGCCGGTGAAAGGACAAGACCAAGGCCCAGTATCATACCCAGCCATGGATATGCAGGATTATCCAGGGGCAGAAATATCTTCAGATGCTGGGGATGGGTGGCTCTTAACGCTGCAAAAAATGGTGCAATACCCCCTGCCTTTATAAACCCAACGGCAGCAACTGCAAATCCTCCCACAAACATTATTCCCAGTTGAACCACGTCGGTTATGGCAACAGCTGCCAGCCCTCCGGAAATGGTATAAACTCCTACAACAACAGCGGTTACCACAATACTCATTCCGATTGACCATCCCAGATAGGTGTGAAGCATTATTCCAGAGGCCCAGAAGAATATTCCCAGGAGCATAACAAGGAACACTCCGTAGATAACCGCTTCTATCACCCTTACAGACTCTTTGTATCTTTTACCCAGGAACTCGGGCACGGTGTAAACCTTATTCTTCCAGTAGTAGGGAACTATTATGAGGGCAGAAACTATCATCGCTGGAATGGCCCCAAGCCATTCATAATTGGCCTGGGCAATGCCGAAACGGTAAGCTCCACCCGCAGCACCAATGTAATCGTACGCTCCTATATTGGTTCCTATTATGGACATCCCTATTACCCACCAGGATAGAGCTCTACCTGCCAGAAAGTAGTCCTCTGTGCTTTCCACCAGTTTCCTGAAAAGAAGCCCGAATGTAAAAATGGAGAGCAAATACACAATTACGAGAAAAACATCGATATGTTGTACCAGTAGCTCTTTCATCTTATTAAAATCTCCGGAACTTTAAATTTTTTGCCTTTATATTCAACTTCCTTATAAGGCCATTTGCCTGTATACGTAAGGACTTCCACCCCATTCCTGGTCACAAGGACGGTATCCTCCACCTTTGCCCCTTCAAGGGTTGGATTGAAGGCAAATGCCTGATTTAGATGAACCACCTCTTTGCTCTTAAGAGTGGCTATATATTCCCTCTCATTATATCCAATTGCCCCGCCCTGATGATGTTTTTCCCATTCATCCGGATGTCCGTATTTCCCATAGACTGATATAGCCTCTTTAAAGACCCTTGCAACACTGGCGCCTGGCCTGAGGCCGTACATAAAGGCAGCATAAACCTTTTCAGCAACTTCCTGACGTTTCTTAATAGATTCAGGAAGAGGACTAAAATGAACGAGCCTGGTAACCGCGACTACCAGCCCGTATTTTTTTGCACATATATTTATTTGAGCGTATTTCTTCAGTCTTCGTCCCTTTGGAATTACATGACGATATTTCAAGATACCCTCATCAACCCCTATTAGAAGAACTGTTGGAACCAGCCCCCTCTTATAAAGTTCAAAGGCAGTGAGGGCCCTTATTTCCTCTTCGGTCATGCCGGGTTGAACCTTCCGCGCGACCACCTCAGCTGCTTCGGCGGCTAACCTGCTTACCTCTCTATACCTGTTTATCTCCTCTGAAGTAAGAACGTATCTGAGCTTTTTAAACTGATTCTCAATGTAGATTGTATCCGGGAGACGCAGATCAGACGCAAGGCCAGGTCCTCCAAGTTTCCTTGATAGTAGCAATTTTTCGCCCTTATCTATGTCCTGATACCATTTAAAAACTACGGGTTCCACATTAAAGCCCTTCAGTTCTTCATCCATAAACCTCTGAACCTCATCATTGGGTGCAAGTAAATATACCTTTTTTCGGGTTACTAGGAGGGAAACAGTGCCTGTCTCTGATGCAATAACCACAGTATTTGTTCCCCCCGCTGTTAACCATGCAAAATTTCTCTGGGTCGAAAGAAGAATTCCGGTCAAACCACGTGAAAGCATAAACTCTCTGACCTTTCTTACCTTGGTTTCAAATTCCCTTGCCCTTATTTTCCACTCTGAGTTACCCGCAAAGGCCAAAAACGAAAATAAAAGGAAAAAAACTATTCCCCGTTTCATGCTTCACCTCTGTTAGTAAAATGAACATTAAACCTGGAAAAAGGGTAACAGATTTTTTTTTCGACTGTCAAAACTTCCTTAAAAACTGGAAAGCCCCTCTGCACATTTTTATAATGGGATATGGAGGAAAGATGAAAAGAATAGCAATTTTAATCATGATATTTCCCATCCTGGCCTCCCAATGGTTTACCAGCCTTGGAGCACGGGGTGATGATCCCCTATACTCCACATACATCTCTCTATGGGAAAGAAGCAATTACTTCATCGATGAAGGATACCACTTAAGGTATTATGAAAACGATCTACCTCTGTCCCTTGTTACAGACACAGCAGGGGAAATTCAGATAGCCTGGGGTCTTCGCGGAATGCTCTGTAGAAACATTCAGGATTACTTCTCTAAACCTGTTATAAAT
>JAMOUL010000321.1 GCA_027062035.1 Candidatus Aminicenantota bacterium
GATCTCTGTTCGGTACTGATTGGAGATGGAGATCTCGAATCCCACGCCCGGATTTTAATAGAACATGGAGCTGACAGGGTATATATTATCCAGCATCCTGAGTTGAAACATTTCAATGATGAGCTTTACTCAGAAGCCCTTGCCAGCCTTTTGAATGAGAAAAAGCCAGAGGTCTTTATAGGTGGAGCAACTGCCCTTGGTAGAGCTCTTTTTCCCAGAGTGGCGGCAGCCCTTGATACTGGATTGACAGCGGACTGTACAGAGCTCGATGTGGATGAAAACGGTAATCTTCTGCAGACAAGGCCGGCCTTTGGTGGAAACATAATGGCAACAATTCTGTGTCCCAATCACAGACCACAGATGGCCACTGTAAGGCCCAGGGTTATGAAGGTACCACCGGCTGATGCCTCAAGAAAGGGGGAAATAGAGAAATATACCTACGATCCCGCAGGCGCTGAAATTGCCAAGATAATAAGGGAATCTGTGAAAATAGAGGGAGAGGGGATAAATCTTGCCGATGCAGAAATTATTGTTTCCGGCGGTAGAGGAGTGGGAAGCAAGGAGAACTTTAAGCTGATATTTGATCTGGCCAGGGAATTGAACGCAGCTGTGGGAGCTTCCAGGGCAGCTGTAGATGCGGGATGGATCTCCTATGCTCATCAGGTAGGCCAAACCGGTACCACCGTTTCTCCCAAACTTTATATTGCCTGTGGTATATCGGGGGCAATTCAGCATCAGGTAGGAATGAAGTCCTCAGATGTGATAATTGCTATAAACAATGATCCGGAGGCTCCTATCTTTGATATTGCGACCTACGGGTTTGTGGGAGACCTGCATAAAATAATCCCTGCGCTCATAGAGGAAATTAGAAGAGCAAAGGCATAAGCGCGCTATTACGTCCTGGCGTGTTTGCATTTTGGAGTCTGAGCATTTACACGTTAACCCTGACGCATTCACGTACAAACGCAATAGCCCGGTTCATTTGAATTTTTCCCTGTTTGTTCTATAATATACTTATCGTGAAGGGGAAGAACACCAAAGTGAAAATTAATCAAAACAGAAGGAAGAATTTGATCAATCATTACAGAAAGAGATATATAAATAAAGGTAAGGGGAAAAAATAATGGTTGATGCATATGTTCTGATAAATGTAAAGCCAGGACATGCCTATGATGTCCTTCATGCGCTGGAA
Source organism: Candidatus Aminicenantota bacterium (assembly GCA_027062035.1). Lineage (GTDB taxonomy): Bacteria > Acidobacteriota > Aminicenantia > S016-38 > S016-38 > S016-38. The sequence continues at coordinate 1,193 of JAMOUL010000321.1, forward strand.
AAGATAAAGGAAATCAAACGTTATGATGCAGTAACCGGTCCTTATGATATAATAGCTCTCGTGTCGTGTCTTGATTTTCACATTCTTGGGGAACTTATCCTTGAAAAAATTCAGGGACTTGAGGGAGTTGAAAAAACCCTTACATGTCCCGTATTTAGATTAGAAGAGACTTGAGATTGATAGGTTAAATGGAAAAAATCCAGGTTCCAGAAGAGTACGTAAGACTGTTATCAGGTTCCCTCAATAGAACCCTTCTTATTCTGGAGAAGAGGTTAAAGGTTGCCATAACTGCCAGGGGCGATACTCTGCTTCTTAAAGGTCCGGAGGAGAAGGTTGAGTTTGCAAAGATGTACTTCAAGAAGCTGGCAGGGGCCTATGAAAATCGCATCTTAAGCGAGGAAGACTTTATAATAGCCCTGGATGTAATGGAGAAGGATTCCGGCGCAGATCTGGAGAGGATTCTTGACAGAAGCGGGGAAATCCGATTCCGTGGTACAAGAAAACCTGTACGACCTAAAAACCTCAATCAGAAGCTTTATATGGAGGCCATAAAGAATTACGATATAGTGTTTGCCGTGGGCCCTGCCGGTACGGGGAAAACCTATCTTGCCATGGCAATGGCCCTTTACCTTCTTTTTGAGAGGAAGTTCGGAAGAATAATTCTTACCCGTCCTGCCATAGAAGCTGGAGAGAAAATAGGTTATTTACCAGGAACCATGGAGGAGAAGGTAAATCCCTATCTCAGGCCCCTTTATGACGCCCTCTATGACCTCCTTGATACTGAAAAAGCCCTTCGCCTTCTGGAGAGAGGAACCATTGAAATAGCTCCCCTTGCTTTTATGAGAGGAAGGACTTTAAACGACTCTGTTATAATTCTTGATGAGGCACAGAATACCACCTCCGAGCAGATGAAAATGTTTTTAACAAGGATAGGTTTTGATTCCAAGGCGATAATAACAGGCGATATTACCCAGATAGACCTTCCAAAGAACGTTAAATCAGGCATGATAGAGGCAATTGAGCTCCTTAATGGAATAAAGGGGATTAAGATAGTGGAGTTTTCCAAAAAGGATGTGGTTCGTCATCCCCTGGTTCAGAAAATAATAGAAGCCTACGAGAGAAAAGAAAAGGCGGAGGAAGAGAAGGAAGATAATGGCTAAACCAAAGCGAGGCGAGTTACCCAGGGAAAGGGAAAAGGGTCGAATTATATCCTGGATAGAAATTCTCCTGGTTTCTGCAGTCATTACCGTTGCGGTAAACTTTCTTTTTAAGGCCATATATACCCCTTTTGCCTTTGTTTACTCCGTTTCCCTTCTTTATTTTCTAAGAAAGTTTCTGAAGGACGAGAGCCCGGAGGATTTCGAGAAGAAATTTTCCATAATTCTCTTCACCTTTGTGACGACCTTCCTGCTATTTTACCTGCATAAGGAAATAATCGTTAGAATTTCTGAGCCCAGGGACCTTAGTTTTATTTACTTTGCCTTTCCATACGCCTTTGGCTCTCTGGTCCTTGCCTTTCTTTTTGAATCCATAGTACCTATAAATTTAACCATAATAGTTTCCCTCGGTATCCTTGCTATAACAGGAAATCCAATCCTATCTCTGTTTTCCTTTATAACCGGACTTTCTGCAGTTTATGGAATAATTCACTACTCGAAGATGAAAAGGGGATCAATCTACAGGACGGCCTTTATTGTCGTGTTTCCCCTTTCTCTGGTATTCCTGGTTCTTCTGAACATGTTTTCCTATACTTCCAGAACCTTTCTTCTCGATGTTGGGGCTTCCCTTTTGAATGTGCTTGAGCTTGCGGTGCTTGCTTCCTTTATGATTCCCATTATTGAATACGTTTTCAAGGTTGTTTCTCCCCTGAGACTCATTGAGCTGGCAAATACCAACCTTGATATTTTCAGGAGAATGGCAATAGAGGCGCCCGGGACCTTTCACCACTCCCTTATGGTTGCTACCCTTGCAGAAAGGGCAGCAGATGTTATAGGAGCAAATTCTCTCCTTGCGAAAGTTGGTGCCCTTTATCATGATATAGGGAAGCTTAAAATGCCGCAGTATTTCACGGAAAATCAGGTCAACATGCCCAACCCCCACGAAGGTAAATCACCATCCCTGAGCAGTTTGATCATAATAAACCATGTTAAAGAGGGAGTGGAAATGGGGAAAAACCTGGGACTTCCCCAGGAGATCATAGATTTTATTTCCCAGCATCACGGTACCACATATGTGAGATACTTCTATCTGAAGGCAAAGGAAATGAATATGGATGTGGATGATTCGGCCTTCCGGTATCCAGGACCCAAACCCCAGAGCAAGGAGACAGCCATAGTAATGATCTGCGATGGAGCAGAAGCAGCAGTAAAATCTCTGGAGGAACCGGATGAAGAGAGTATAAGGGAAACGGTGGAAAAAATAATAGAGTATTTGATAAAAGAAGGGCAGTTTGATGATGCTCCTATAACCCTTCGTGAGATAAGGCTGGTAAAGGAGGAAATAATAAAGATTCTATCCGCAATTTATCATAAAAGAATAGAGTATCCTGAGGAGGAGAAGAAAATTAATGGTTTTAAACAGGCAGAGGAAAATAAAAATAAACAAACGTCCTCTTGAAGAACTGGAAAGGGTTCTTCAGGATGAGTTTAAAGTGAAGGCGCCCCTTTCTGTTGTCCTTGTTAGCGACAGAAGGATTGCGGAAATGAATGAGAAATACAGAAATAAGAAGGGACCTACCGATGTTTTAAGTTTCTCCTATGATGACCCTGAGTATCTGGGAGATATTATAATATCAGTGGAGACAGCGAAAAGGCAGGCTGAGGAGATGGGGCATAGTCTGGAGAGGGAACTGAAGGTGCTTCTGATCCATGGATTTTTGCACCTTCTTGGATATGATCATGAAACCGATAATGGCGAAATGAGGGAGCTTGAAAGAAAGCTATGGAAGAAGTATCTTTAGGTAAGGTTTTATTTTCTCTGGCTTTTCTTATTCCCTCCCTGTTCTTTTTCTGGTTAAAGAGCAGCCTGGATTCAATATCAAGGATAAAACTCTCCGGAATACTGTGGGAAAGAGAATTTCCTCCTGAATACACGAGGTTACTTGAGGAGAGCATCCCTATCTTTTCCTTTTTCGGCAATCTTTTCTTCCTGTTTTTTGTGGGATATTTCGCCTATTCCTTCAAATTTGCCCTGTATCTGGAGCTTATAATCATAGGCGTGCTCTTTATGTTTTTCTATATTGGGGTACCAAGTCTGGTATCTTCCAGATTCAGAATGGAAGGAATACTGGTTTCCCTATTTCTTCTGCCTTTAATTAAGCCCTTTATCAGGGTTCATAAAGAAGAGACCGAAGAGATAGAAGACGAAGCAACAGAGGGAGAGGTGGAAGCCTTCCTTGAAGAAGGGAGAGAGGAGAACATCATAGACGAGGAAGAAGAGGAGATGCTCCGCAACGTTATTGAATTTTCAGATACCATAGTCAGAGAGATAATGACCCCTCATAGTGAAATAGTTGCGGTCCCTTCTGAGATGAGCCTGAGGGAAGTTTCGAGAATTATAAGCAGGGAGAAAAAGTCCAGATTGCCGGTTTACAGGGAGTTTGTCGATAGAATAGAAGGTATTGTTTACGCAAAGGATGTTGTGGGCTATTGTTTTGAAAGCGGAGATAAGAAGGTGAGTGAAATTATGAGAGAAGCCATCTTTGTCCCTGAGACACTGCCCATCTCAGAGGCTATGAAAATAATGAAGGACAAAAAAACCAAGATCGCTATAGCAATCGATGAATACGGAGGAGTGTCCGGACTTATTACCATGGAGGATATAGTTGAGGAGATTGTTGGAGAGATTACCGAAATAGATGAGGAAGAAGAGCAGGAGATATGGAGAGGGCCAAGGGCCATAAGCGTTCGGGGAGATTACGATATTGAAGAACTGGAAGAAAAACTGGGAGTGGAATTTCCGGAAGGGGATTATTCCACTATAGCCGGTTTTGTAATGGACCACCTTGGGAAAATAGCCAGAAGAGGCGAAGAATTTTCCTACGGAGGGTACAGGTTTAAAATCGCCGATGCAGACCGCAGGAGCATCAAGAAAGTTTTAATAGTAAAGGAGGAAAAATGAAGGTTGGATTCGTTTCTATTATAGGAAGGCCCAATGTGGGAAAGTCAACACTTCTCAACGCGTTGATGGGGAGGAAGGTTACCATAGTTTCACCCACTCCTCAGACTACCAGACACAGAATCCTCGGGGTTAAAACAACCGAAAAGGGACAGATAATTTTTATGGACAACCCTGGCATACACAGACCTCTTCATAAGCTGAACGAGCTCATGATGGAGAGGGTTTACGAATCCCTCAAGGACAGTGATTTAATTCTGCTGGTGGTGGATATAACGCAGCCCTTTGGAAAGGGGGACCAGTTTGTTATAGATATGCTGAAAGAGGCAAAACCGCCCAAATTTCTTGTTATAAATAAAATAGACCTTGTTTCCAAGGGAAAGGCTCTTCCTGTAATAGACCTTTACAAGGACCTTCTGGATTTTAAGGAAATCGTTCCGGTGTCCGCATATAAAGGTACAAATCTGGATCTGCTGGAGGATCTTATATACAAGTACCTGCCTGAAGGAGAATTGCTCTTTCCTTCCGAAACAGTTACAAACATTTCCGACAGGTTTTTAATATCGGAGATAATAAGGGAAAAACTACTCCACAGGTTAAAGGCGGAACTTCCATATTCCATAGGTGTGCTTGTGGAGAAAATTGAGGACAGGGAAGATCTGCTTTACATTTATGCCGTTATTTTTGTGGAAAAGGAAAATCACAAGAAAATAGTGATAGGAAAGGGAGGAGAAAACCTCAAAATTGTTGGAACAAGAGCCAGGGAGGAGCTGGAGTTTATATTCGGAAAAAAGATTTATCTTGAGCTTGTGGTTAAGGTAAGAAAGGGCTGGAGGGATGACCCCTCCATTCTGGCCATGCTGGAAAACCAGTAATCATTCTCCCATATAATGAAATACCACACGCCTTGCCCTCGGTCTGTTGTCGAAGTCCACAAGCACCACCTGTTGCCATGTGCCGAGAACAGGGGTTCCATTTTTAACGGGGACACTAAGGGAAGGTCCCAGAAGCGATGCCCTTAGATGCGAGAAACCGTTTCCGTCCCCCCATGTGCTGTCATGATGGTACCTTTGCCGGGGAATGAGTTTTTCCATGAGTTCCGGAAAATCCCTTCTCAGGCCAGGCTCAAATTCTATGGTTGTTATTCCTGCGGTGGAGCCAGGTACAATCACAGTTAAAAGTCCGCTCTTTGCATTTATCCTGGAAAGAAATTCCCTTATATGAGAACTGAGATCGTGCATGTCACTGAATCCCTGTGTGGAAATCGTTATTTCCATAAACTCGTTTTTCATTTTTCCCTCCCTGAAGTTAAAATTATAGGACAAAACCTTTATCTATAGAAGGGATTGGAGAAGAAGATGAAAGGGCTTATCTGGTTTCTGATTTTGCAGGTGTGATTCCGGGCTGTAGCAACTTAAGCGAAAACCTTCTCTACAAAATTGAAACAGGAAGGATGGTGAGGTCGTCTGTTGCATTGAATTCGGATTTTCCCCATTTTGCCTTTGTTGTTCTGGAGGGCAGATACCAGCATGTGATTTACGACGGAAAACTCCAGAAAAATACCCGGGAACAGGACCTGGAACTCTGCGGATTATCGGAGACCGGCTGTTATATATTACAAAAAACGATAAGGGATGGTTCGTCGTGGATAACAGAAAAGGGGTTTTACTTTCGGCAGAATGATGTTATTTTTTATACAGGATGAAATAAGGAAATTTTGAGGGTAAAGGTCAGCTTTTAAACAATTTTCAAATTTCTTCGTATAAAAGTGTAGGAGGCAAAAATGGAAGAAAAATCTCCGGTTGTAGCAACCTTTCTTTCGATACTTTTCCCGGGACTTGGCAGCATTTACGCCGGCAAGGCTGCCAAGGGAGTTTCTTTAATGACGGTTTTTGTTTATACTCTGTATGCCCTGGGAAACGGTGCTGAGGGCTGGCTTTTTCTCGTAGTTTTCTGGATTTTCGCAGCAATTGAAGCCTACAGGGATGCAGAAGGAGGTGAAAAGGTGAAAAAAAGCAGTCTTGGTTGGGGTATATTCTGGATTGTGGTGGGCTTTATACTGCAACTCCATGTCCTTGGATATCTTCGCCTGGGAGTCATTTTGAAGTACTGGCCCACCCTTATAATTCTTGGCGGAGTTTATCTAATTGTGAAAGCCTTCAGGAAGGAGGAAGAAAATGAGGAAGGTTGATTCAGGAAAGATACTTCTCGGTGTTGTCCTTATTATAATAGGTCTGCTCTTACTGGCAGAGACACTGGGAGTAGATATGGAGCCTGTCTGGGACGTTATATTCAAAATGTGGCCCCTGATATTTATCTATATAGGGGTTAAGAAGATAGTTCAGGCGAGAGAACCTGAAAAGGCAGAATAACTTTAAAAGGAGTATCCCACACCCACTTCTGCCTGGATACCGCTGAGGTTACTTTCCAGGCCCTCTACCGTCTTCTTGGCGTGGGTGTATCTTATTCTAAATCTGAAATAGGTGGAATCACCAAATTTATATTTCGTTCCCAGTCCGGCAAAATATCCGGTAACCGAACCGGAGGATTTATCAAAATCAGTTTTTTCACTGTATTGCCATGAACCTGCTCCTGCGTCTACAAAGAAGTATTCCATGAAATAGAAGCGGAGGCCTGCCAGGATTGGGACAAGGGTGAGGTTTACCTTTTCTTTACTATAGGTTAGTTCTCCTTCCTTCTTTACAAAGTCCAGACCTGTAAACAGAGCAAGGGAGCCAAAGGAAACTTCGCCTTCTGCAGCAAAGTTTAAAATGGTGCTACCATAGGCATCCTTGAAATAGTCGGCCTTTGGAAAAAATCCACCTGCGGAGATTGTGATATTAACAGAGGCAAGAAGTGGTATTGCCACAAAAATAAGAAAAATTTTCTTCATTTCATTCCTCCATAACTTTATTTAATTTTTATTATTATAACTTTTCCCAGGGCCTGGGTATAAAAATTTCTTCGTATAAATAGATGGCAAACCTGTCTGTTGCTCCGGCGATAAAATCGGCTATTCGTCGTTCCACAGGCTCTTCTCCCTCTTTAATAAACTTCCTGCAGAGTTTTCCATCCTTTTTGCAATCCTCCAGAAGATGCAGAAAAAGGGATCGTACTATACCCTTTGCTTTCTCGAATTGTCTGGCCTTTTCAGGGTGGAAATATACACTTTCCTTCAGAAATTCCCTTAATTCCAGAAGAAGACTGTAAAGTTCCTCATGCATATGTATTCTGGAGTAGTCCTTTTCTATGGTGGCCTCTATAACATCCAGAACAAGGGTGTTTATTCTCCTGGCATGGGTTCTCCCTATTCCCTTCAGGAATTTTTCAGGAATATCCTTAAGCTTGAGCAAACCCGCTCTCATTGCATCGTCCAGGTCGTGGTTTACATAAGCAATTACGTCAGATAGTCTTACTATCTGTCCTTCCAGGGTTAATTTGTCGTCGGAAGAGAGAATTTCTCCGTGCAGACCTTTAGAATGCTTCAGAATTCCTTCCCTTACCTCCCACGTTAGATTAAGTCCCATACCGTCCTTTTCAAGTTTGTCCACTATTCTCAGGGATTGAACCTCATGTGCAAACCCTTCCCTGAAACCAATTTCCCTGAGCACTGCATCCAGTGCTTCTTCTCCTGCGTGCCCGAAGGGAGTATGTCCCAGATCATGTCCCAGGGCGATTGCCTCTGTGAGATCCTCATTTAACCTCAGGGCTCTGGCTATGGTCCTTGAGATCTGGGAAACCTCCAGGGTGTGGGTAAGACGGGTCCGGTAGTGGTCTCCTGAAGGAGCAAGAAATACCTGTGTTTTGTGCATTAGCCTTCTGAATGCCTTTGAATGGATTATTCTGTCCCTGTCCCTCTGGTATTCAGTCCTTACGCTGCATGGCTTTTCCGGTTTTTTACGTCCTCTGGTGAACCTGCTCTTCTGGGCCTTTGGGTGAAGATAATTTATTTCGAACTCTTCATGGGTTTCTCTGATCATCAATCTTCTCCTGAATTAGATAGGCAAAAACAGCTGCAGCCACCCCGTTATCTATGTTTACCACGGTAAGGCCGCTGGAACAGGAATTTAGCATTGTGAGGAGTGGGGAGACGCCTGAGAAATTTGTTCCATATCCCACGCTGGTGGGAACTCCGATAACCGGTGTTGAGGTCATGGAAGAAACTATGGTGGGAAGAGCACCTTCCATACCAGCAATGACTATCGCAGACGATGCCCGATCTATTGTTTCCATATACGGGAATATACGGTGTATTCCTGCTGCTCCTGCATCGTAAATTCTTTCCACCTTTATTCCAAGAAGCTCCAGAATAATTGCTGCCTCCTCTGCCACGGACTCGTCAGAAGTACCTGCGGTTATTACCGCCACAAGCCCCTTTTCCCCCCGGGGCTTCAGATTGGAAGCTATTCTTGCCTTTTCGTAATAATACAGATCTATCTTTTCCTTTAACCCTTCGTATTTTTCCCGGGAGAGTCTTGTTATGATCACTTCCTGCCCTTCTTCGATAAAAGCCCGGGCAATTCTTAGAAGCTGTTCCGGAGTTTTTCCTTCCCCATAAACGATTTCAGGGACCCTTCTCCTTAGTTTTCTGTGGAGGTCCAGTTTTGCACCTTCTATTTCCTTGAAGGGCAGGCTTTTTAACTCTTCAAGCGCCTGTTCCGGTGAGAGGGCTCCCTGGCTCACCAGATTCAAAATTTTGAATATCTTCTCCTTCACTGTTGCAATTATACATCAAGGTGAGTAAAATAATCCACTGTGGAAAAACTTACTTCCCCTTGTAATCAGGGGTAGTTTCTGGCATAATATTTGCTACAACATACTACGATGAATAAAATTGTGAAGAGAGCTGAGTTCGAAGGCGAAGGGGCCCACACCGGGAAATGGGCCAGAATTAAGGTCTACGACTATATGGACTGGGTCATCTTTGAAAAGGATGGCCAGATTTTTCCCCTTGACATAAACAAAGTCCAGACAAAATGGGCGACAATTTTTGCCCATAATGGTTTTTCCGTTTTTACCATTGAACATTTAATGGCTGCCTTTTATGGGTTGTCCCTTCGTGGTGCGAGAATAGTGGTAGAAGAGGGTATGGAAATTCCTCTCCTTGATGGCAGTTCCAAGGATTTCGTGGAAATCCTTTCATCCACCCTTGAAAGGCTCGATGGAGAGGAAAAGCACTGGGTTATAGACTCTCCCATTGAAATTAAGGATGGGGACAGATACATAAAGGCAGTACCCAGCGATAAGTTCGAGATCGATTACACCATAGTTTTTAATCATCCCCTTATCGGCAAGCAGAGGTTTTACTTTGAATTCAGCGAGGAAAACTTTATCAGGGAACTGGCAGGAGCCAGGACCTTTGTTCACATAAATGACGTTTACAGGCTCAGGCAGAACGGACTTGCAATGAAGGATTCTTCCACCGGAGTGATTGTCCTTACTGATACCGGCCTGTATAATGGAACAAAATTGAGATACAGGGATGAGTTCGTAAGACATAAGGTCCTTGACCTTATAGGGGACCTTTCCTTCCTCAGATATAAACCCCTTGTTAAAATAGAGGCCTACAAGGCAGGGCATAAGCTCCACATAGCTCTAACAAAGGAGATTCTGGCCAAAGGGAAACTCCTCTGATTTTGTAGTATAATTACTCATCAGGAGGTTCACATGAAAACAGAAACAGAAAAATATTATGAAAAAACAACGAAAATTTTGACCGAAGCCGTTACCCTTTTTAATGAGGGAAAATACGAAGAAGCAAGGGAAAAATTCAAACAGCTCAAAGTCAGCGGGATTCCTGAATTTGAAGAAAAGGCTGAAACCTACCTGGAGATAATTTCCAGATTAAAGGACAAAAAGAAGAAGGGAGAAGCGGGACAGGACTATATTTATGAAATGGTTCATGCCATAAACGAAAAGGATCCGGAGAGGGCTCTGGAAATAGCGGAGAAGGTAAAGAAGGATGACCCGAGGATAGATTATCTGAAGGCAATAGCCCTGACAATGCTTGACAGGAAAGAGGAAGCTGTTGAAGCCCTTAAGTCTGCGGTAGCAAGGGATAAAAAGCTTTATTTTGTAGCCAGAAAAGAGCCTGACCTTTTTCCTCTCTGGGACACCGGACTTCTTGAAGACCTTCAGTAAGGAGGAGCCATGGCAAAGGCTCTGATTCTTAAGGAGGAAAACCCCTATTTATTAAAAAATGTTCTGGGTAAGCCCCTGATTTATTTCGTTATAAAGGAAGCAAAGAAGGTCTTTGATGAAGTTCTGATTTCTGGAATTGATACGGAGTTTGCCGAAAGAAGGGATGTTTCAGGTCCGGAGGACCTCTTCAACGATATGGAAGATGGAGAGGAGCTTTTCTTTGTAAGCCCTTCCTTTATCGGGTTATTTGCCGAGGATATACTGGAAGCCAGGGAGAAGGGGAGCACGCTTTTTGTTATGGCTGGGGAGGTAGCAGGGGGTATTCTTAAAAAGGGAGAAAGGATGAAAAACATCAGTAACAGGGTGGAAATAGATGGAGTGAAGGTGGAGGATAATTTTTCCTTCATAGATGCCCTTCATCTTCTGAGGTACAGAAAGATAGAAGAGGTTATTGCTGCAGGTGTCATGATTATTGACCCCTTTTCCACCTGGATAGATGAGGATGTTGAAATTTCCGGAGAAGTCACCATAGAACACGACGTTACAATAAAGGGGTGGGTTAAGATAGAAGACGGAGCGATAATAAAGAGCTATACATACATTGAGAATGTCGGGAAAAATGGAGAACCTCCAGAAAAGCCCATGATCATAAAGAAAAACGCCAGTATAGGACCCTTTTCCAGGTTGAGACTGGATACTGTAATAGGCGAAGGTGTGGCCATTGGAAACTTTGTGGAGGTGAAAAAGAGCATTATAGAAAAAAACGTAAAAGCCCAACACCTTACCTATATCGGAGACGCAGAAATCGGAGAGGATTCCAATATAGGAGCAGGAACCATCACCTGCAATTATGATGGTATTAAAAAGAACAAAACAAAGATAGGCGCCAGGGTTTTTATTGGCTCAGGCGTTGAACTTGTAGCCCCGGTTGAAGTGGAAGACGATGTTTATATAGCAGCAGGCTCTACCATTACAGATAGAGTTCCCAGGTTTTCCCTTGCCATAGCCAGGGCAAGGCAGGTAAATAAAGAGGGCTGGGTCCTTAAAAAGAGGAAGGAGTGGGAAGAGAAGTCGAAAAAATCCTGAAACCCCTTAATGAAGCCCAGCTTGAAGCCGTCCTTTCCTTCGGTCAACCCCTTCTTGTTCTTGCCGGTCCTGGAGCTGGAAAGACAAGGGTAATAGTTCACAAGATAGCCTATATGCTGTGGAAAAGGCCTGTTCCCTTCAGGAAAATTCTCGCTGTTACCTTTACCAATAAAGCCGCAGGGGAGATGAAGGAGAGGGTTGAGGCCCTTGTGGGCAAAACCGATGATGTTGAGCTTATGACCTTCCACGCCTTTGGTGCCAAGATCCTCAGACAATATGCCAGGCTTAAGACAATCTTCGACAGGGACGATTCGATTGCCCTTATAAAGCGTCTTATGAAGGAGTTTGGATGGCATAAGGAAGAAAGGGCCTCTACAATGATGGAGAAAATATCAAGGGCCAAGTCCAGGCTTATTTATCCCCGGGATGAAAATGACCTGGTGATGATGGGAATGAGAACTGAGGAGATTGAGCTTTACTCGGAGTATCAGAGGAGGCTGGAAACCGCAGAAGCCGCAGATTTCGATGACCTCATAGCAAAAACAGTATTTCTTCTCGAAGAAAATCCCCGTCTGGCAGAGGCTCTCAGAAACACCTACGGATACATACTTGTAGATGAGTTTCAGGATACCAGTCCAAACCAGTACGATATACTTAAGCTAATATCAGGGCCTGACAACATATGTGTTGTGGGAGATGAGGACCAGTCAATATATTCCTGGCGTGGTGCTACAATGGAGAACATCTTTAAGTTCGAAAGCGATTATAAAAACGTAAAGGTGGTAATCCTGAATCTGAACTATCGTTCCCTTCCTGCAATTGTAAAAGCTGCTTCCTCCATGATTTCCAGAAACAGATATCGCCACGAGAAGGAGTTAAGAAACGTTAAGGAGGGAAGCCTTCCTGTTTTCTTTAGAAAGAGCTACTCAAGAGAGGAAGAGGCTGAGTTTGTGGGCGAGATAATAGAGAGGCTGGTGGAAAGGAAGGAGTTTCTTCCTGTAGCCGTTTTCTACAGGGCAAACTACCAGTCCAGGCTTATTGAAGAAGCGCTTACACTGAGGGGAATTCCCTATAAAATCCTCGGGAGTACGGGATTCTTCAATAGAAGGGAAATAAAAGACCTTGTTGCATATCTCCGTGTGGTGGCCAATCCCGGAGACGACGTTGCTTTTATGAGAGCCCTTCACCATATTCCCCGCGGGATAGGAAAGGCCACCGATGAGCTCATTATCCAGAGGATCAGAGATGGTTTTACCGCAATAGATGCGGCGGCAAAGGTATCGGAGGAATTGCGGGGAAAGAGAAGCAAGGCCATTAAAGATTTTCTCGGGATAATTGAGGAGGCTGATAGAATAGTAAGAAACCGGGGGATCGGAGATGCACTTATGTTTATCGTGGAAGAGACAGGATTCAGGGATTACCTTCAGGAAACAGACCCCTCAGGAGCCAGGGTAGAGAATGTGGAAGAGCTCTTGAGGATGGCCCATGAAGGACAGAAAATAGGCGTTTCCCTGGAGGATTTCCTTGAGAGGGCATCTCTTACAACATCCATGGATCAGGAGGCCGGTGACGTGGTGCTTTCTACCCTTCACGCAGCCAAGGGCCTTGAATTCGAATCGGTAATAATCATAAGCGTGGATGAAGGTTTTATTCCCCACAGTAAGGTGATGGACCCTGAAGGAATAGAGGAGGAAAGACGCCTTCTCTATGTGGGAATGACCAGGGCCAGGAGGCTTCTACTTCTGAGCTCTGCAACCTATATACCCTCTCATTTTCTGAGGGCCATTCCCGAAGAACTGGTCAGGAATGTGGAATTTCCAGAGGACATAGTTATTTCTTCTAAAAGAAGGGTTCGCCACCCGGTTCTTGGGGAGGGAGAAATATTGAATCGTGAAAACGGTCGAATTACCGTTAGAATGTCAGACGGCAAGGTGATTACCTTCATAGAGGGGATGGTGGATCTGGAATTTCTTGATTAAATTCCACCTCTGTATTAAAATTCTTCTGATGATAACAGGATTCAATAGCGACGTAAGTTATAAGGGATTAAGGTTTCATGTTCAGACAGAGGATAAGGGCCCTAAAAACCCAGTAATAGAAACCCTTCTTTATCACAAGGGAATGATCCTGGCCTCAAGAAAGACCCCGTATGAGCACATAATCAACGATGAAGAGCTGGAGACGAAAATTAAAAAGCTGATGGTCAAACAGCACCAGGAAATGATCATGGACCTTAAACTCGGGGCCTTTGACGAACTTATACTTGGCACTAAAAAGGAAGAGGTAAAGGAGGATGAATCCTTCGAGGAGATGTTTCTGAAGAGCATATCAAAGTTCAAGAGGATTCATCTTGATGTGGAAAGGTTTGAATTTGTGGACATATACCTGAAGATAGATGCTACAGTTAAATCAACCGAGATGAAACCACTTGAAAACGCCTCTGTGGAGGTATTTCTTAAACTTCCGGACGGAAAGAGGATGTTCCTTGTAAAAGAGCTGACAGATAAAGAGGGGAGGGCGAAAATCTCCCTTCCTGCTCCTCAAATAGAAAAGCCCTATATTATTATTGTTTTTGTGGAAGTTAAGGGATTGGGGATGGACGAGAGGTGGTTTAGAGTCGATTGATGAAGGGGAAGGTATTTATCATAGACGGAAGTTCCGTTCTTTATAGAAGTTTTTATGCCCTTCCCAGATTAATAAACTCCAGAGGGCTTCCCACTAACGCCATTTATGGTTTTCACAACATAATTAGAAAGCTCATAAAGGAAGAGAAACCCGAATATATGGTTGTGGCCTTCGATGTGAAGGGAAAAACCCAGCGCCATGAGCTCTTCGAACAGTACAAGGCCCAGAGAAAACCCATGCCCGATGACCTGGAAATTCAGGTGCCCTATGTGAAGAAACTCCTTGAGGCCATGCGGGTTCCATACATAGAGAATCCGGGTATAGAGGCAGATGATCTTATGGCTTCCATAGCGAAAAAGCTTAAGGAGATGGGATATGAGGCTGTTATAGTCACCTCTGACAAGGATCTCCTTCAGATACTGGACGATGGAATAAAGATTTATCACCCGGGCAGGGAAATATATATAACAAAGGAAAACTGCAGGGAGATTTATGGTGTGGATCCCGGACAGATAGTTGATGTCATGGCACTTATGGGGGATTCGGTGGACAACATTCCCGGGGTTAAGGGTATAGGGGAAAAAACTGCAAAGTCCCTTATAAATCAGTTTGGAACCCTTGACGAACTTCTTAAGAACCTTGATAAAGTAAAACCAAGGATAAGAAAGGCCATAGAGGAGCATATGGACGAGTTGAAACTCAGTCGGGAACTGGTTCAGATAGATAGCGATCTTCCTGTGGAGGTAAACATAGAGGAATACAGGCTAAAGGAACCTGACCTCGAAAAACTTCTTCCCCTTTTGAAGGAACTTGAATTTTCTTCCCTCCTGAAGGAATATACCCGTGAGGAGGAAATCAACGGGAATTACAGTATCATAAAATCCGTGGATGAACTGAAAAGGATTTTGGGTGGTGTGTCTGATAAACTCTCCTTCGACACAGAAACCACGGATCAGAGACCGGTATGGGCAAAGCTTCTGGGAATTTCCTTTTCCTTTAAAGAGGGAGAGGGTTATTACGTCCCCATTGCCCACGATGAAATCTCCCTTCCGCAAAGGGATGTGCTGGAAGTGTTTTCCAGGATTTTATCCAGTCCAGAAATAAGGAAATATGGACATAATCTTAAATACGATCTTATAGTCCTCAGGAGGGTGGGCCTGGATGTTAAAGGAATAGACAGGGATTCAATGCTCCTTTCCTATCTTCTGACTCCGGAAAAGAGAAGCCACAATCTTGAAAACCTTGTGCTTGAGATATATGGAATTAAAAAGAGAAGTTATAAAGAACTTACATCAAAGGGCAAATTGAACTTTGGCGGAATAAACCTGGAAGAGGCTGCCAATTACAGCTGTGAGGATGCGGATTATGCACTGAGGTTGTGCGAGACCCTGTATTCCAGAGTAGTGGAAGAAGGAATGGAGAGCCTTTACAGGGAAATAGAACTACCCCTGGTGGAGGTTCTTGCTGACATGGAAATGACAGGAGTTAAGGTGGATGTGGACAAGCTTGGAAAGCTTTCCCGGGAGCTTGGAGAAAAGCTGAAAGCCCTTGAGGAAGAAATTTACAAAAAGGCAGGGGTGGAGTTCAATATAAATTCCCCCAAACAGCTGGGAGAAGTTCTTTTTGAAAAGCTGAATCTTCCCCTTGTCAAGAAAACCAAAAAGACAAAGGGATATTCAACCGACATGGAGGTTTTAAAGGAACTTTCTGCGCTTCACGAGGTGCCGGCCCTCGTTCTTGAGTACCGCCAGCTTTCAAAGATCAAATCAACCTATATAGATTCGCTTCCCACAATGATTAATCCGGAGACAGGGAGAATACACACTTCCTACAACCAGACCGTAACCGCTACAGGAAGGCTTTCCTCTTCTGACCCCAACCTCCAGAACATACCAATAAGGGGTGAGCTTGGAAAAAAGGTAAGGGAAGCCTTTGTTGCTGAGGATGGAAATTATCTCCTTTCTGCCGATTATTCCCAGATTGAGCTGAGGGTTGTGGCTCACATGAGCGGAGATGATAATCTGATCAATGCTTTTAAGCGGGGAGAGGATATACACACCGCAACAGCGAGGGAAGTGTTTGGAGACATCGATCTTCCTCCGGATGAGAAGAGAAGACGGGCAAAGATAATAAATTTCAGCATAATCTATGGAACCTCTGCATACTCCCTTTCCAAGGAACTGGGGGTGGATGTTCACGAGGCAGCAGACTTCATAAAGAGGTACTTTGAAAAGTATCCAAAGGTTAAAGAGTTTATAGATAGAACTGTGGCCGAGGCCAGGGAGAAGGGATATGTAAAAACGCTATTTGGAAGAAAAAGAAGAATCCCTGAGCTCAGCGCAAAGAACAAAAACATTCAGGCAGCAGGCGAGAGGATCGCCATGAATACTCCGATTCAGGGAACCGCTGCAGATATAATGAAAAAGGCCATGATAGATGTGTGGAGAGCCCTTAAAAAGGGCGGATTTAAGACGAAAATGATAATGCAGGTCCACGACGAACTTATCTTTGAGGTTCCGCAGGAGGAAATAGAAGAGGTTCAAAGGCTCGTTAAGGAAAAGATGGAGGGTGCATACACCCTGAAGGTGCCCCTTGTGGTGGACCTTGCGTATGGTAAAAACTGGACGGAGGCAAAGGGATGAAGATAGGAATAATTTCAGATACCCATGACAGAATGGAATTAATTGAATGGTTTGCAGGGGAATTCGGAAGAAGGGGAGTCTCCCATGTTCTTCATGCAGGGGATATAATTGCTCCCTTTGCAGCGAAACCCTTTGCTGGATTTAATTTTACAGCTGTCTTTGGAAATAACTGCGGGGAAAAGCTTTTTCTCAGAGATACCATAGAGAAATCTGGGGGAAGCATAAAACCGGGTCCGATTTCCCTGGAACTGGACGGGAAGCGTTTCTTCCTTATGCACGAGCCCTATGCCCTGGAGGCTGCGGTAAAAAGCGGTTTATACGATTATGTAATCTACGGACATACCCATGAGCTGGAAAAGAGGCAGGAAGGCAGCACCTGGGTGCTAAATCCCGGCGAGGCCTGTGGCTACCTTACCGGAAAGGCCACTGCCATGGTCCTTGATACCGCAACAGGTGAGATAGAAATAATTATTGCGTGAGTGCGTTTTTGCGTTCTCGCGTTTTCGCGTGTATGTGTTCTCTCTCTTTAGAGCAAACGTGCAGAGGCACTAAAGAGCCGTCGCAGAGCGCATGGCGCATTTAGTGTTATAATATTAAAAGGGGTTACTATGAGAAAGAAAGACGCAACGATTTTTTCAGAGAAGGAATTAAAGAGAGTCATAAAAGAAGCCATGGATGAATATTTTGACCCTGAATATTCCTTCCAATTTAAAAAAGATTTTGTGAAACTGCTCAAAAAAAGCAAAGAGGAACAGGAAAGAGGGGAACTTTTTTCCCTGGATGAAATAAAGAAGGAAGTTGGCTTGAAATAAATGTATAAAATTTATTTCACTAAAACTGCAAAGGAAAGCCTTTCCGAAATTGACCGGACAATTGCTGTAAGAATAATCAAAAAAAATTGAATGGCTAAGCGAGAATTTTGATCTTTTGAAACCGATTTCCTTAAAAGGAAATTTGGCAGAATTTTATAAATTAAGGGTGTGAGATTGGAGAGTAATTTACACCGTTGACAGGGAGAAATTTAGAATAGTTATACATTTCGTTGGTCACAGAAGTGAAATTTACAAACTTTAAGCTCCCGGGAGAGTGCATTATGTTTCTCTTCCCTCATATATAATCACCTGACAGGTTGCAGGGCGTATTGCGTTTTTGCGTTACCGTGTTTTATTATTCTTTTTAACACTTACTCAATAACACGCAGACGCATTTACGCGTTAACGCAAAGCGCACAGTGCGCTTTTTCACTTCATAATATCGTTTATTGCATTTATTGCCCGTTCTACGTCTTTATCGTCAATATCCTTATGTGTTACCATGCGCACCCTGGAGGGACCAAATCCGAGAGCAAGTACCTCTCTTTTCCTGAGCTCTTCCAGAAATTCCGGAACACCTATTTTGTCAGATACGAGTCTGAAAACTATAATGTTGGTTTGAACCTCTGAGGGATTTATTTCTATTCCTCTTATTTCGGATAGGGCTGTAGCAAGCCTTTTTGCCCTTGCATGGTCTTCTACCAGGCGTTCTACCATCTCCTCGAGGGCCACTATGCCAGCGGCTGCAATAACTCCAGCCTGCCTCATTCCTCCGCCGAGTGCCTTTCTTATAAGCCTTGCTTCTTTTATGAAATCCCCGGTGCCTGCAAGAATAGAGCCTATGGGGGCGGATAGTCCCTTGGAAAGACAGAACATTACGGAATCCACATGCTTTGTTATTTCCCTTACATCTACCCCCAGGGCAGTTGCAGCGTTAAATACCCTTGCCCCATCCAGGTGGAAATGGATACCCTTCTTTTTCGCAAAGACAGATACCTTTTCCATATACGAAGGTTCCAGAACCGCTCCTCCCCAGTAGTTGTGTGTATTTTCGAGGGCCACACCCGCTGTTTCAGGTACGTGGGCTCTATCTCCCCTGTGGAAATTGGCGTCGAATTCCTCTATGGGAACCATTCCCCTGCTGGATTTCAGGGGGCGCGGAAGCGCCCCCACTATTCTGGATATGTTTCCACACTCGAAATTATATATGTGAGATTTTTCCTCGAGCAGTACTTCCCAGCCCTGAGGGATTGCCACCTTCATGGCTATTGTATTTCCCATTGTGCCAGAAGGGACAAAAAGAGCGGCTTCTTTGCCAACCTTTAATGCAGCCAGTTCCTCAAGTTCCTTTACAGTGGGATCATCGCCAAGGACGTCATCCCCCACCTCTGCCTCATACATGGCCCTGCGCATGCGCTCGGTGGGCCTTGTTACTGTATCGCTTCTGAAGTCAGAGATGCCTTTATATCCCATGTTTCCCTCCTTTATTACCAAAGGACGGTATTTTAAAATACGGGAATTTGTGCTTGATGAGGAGAGCGTTGAGTTCCGGCAGATCCTTGCCCACTATCTCCTTTATTCCAATAAGGCGTTTATTTATGGCTTCGGTAAATTCCTTTACCTCTTCGATTTGCGTCCGGGTGGGTTTTCCTGGATAGCGGTTAATTTCTCCCTGGAGCATAAACACCCTCATTGGAAGGGTTCCACCCCTCAGAAGTTCCTTCATCGTAAATCTGAAGAATCTCTCCCTGTCGAAGGAAAATTCCTTATTGTACGGTTTTAGCTTTTCCTTAATTTCCTTTACCCTGGTTTTTATCTCTTCTGGAACTTCCCTTTCCTCCTTCAATCTCTTTTCAAGATCCTTCAGAGCTTCATTTGTCTTTTTAACAAAGGCCCCGATCATAAAGGTTTGCCGTATAAGATTGTTTAGCTGATTGACGTATTTTATCTTTATTTTCCTTTCCTCTACCGGGTAGTCCTGTACAGGATCCGGATATACTTCTACCTGCTGTTTTACTGAAGTGTTACCCACCTTTAGTTCTACTGTGTATGTTCCCGGTAGAACGAATGCCCCTCTGGGACCCCTCATCCCGAATTCCTTCAGGGTCTTTTTTAGGTCTGAAGGCAGCGCTTCTGTGGCGGATGGATATCTGAGATCCCACACCGTTCTGTTAAGGCCCTTCTTCAGTTTCTTCAACTTTATGGTTCTTATTTTCTTTCCCTGTGCATCGTAGATGTTCAGTTCCGCCTTTTTAACTTTATCCTTGAGATAGAAATTTATAATTGCGCCAAATGGGGGATTTGGAGCAGAAAAATCAGCCCTTGAATAGAACTCTCCTGAAACCCTCGGGAAGAACATCTCTGCTTTCCTTATGGGGAACAGATAGGTTTGCTGCTTTACCGCCTG
This sequence comes from Candidatus Aminicenantota bacterium, assembly GCA_027062035.1. Classification (GTDB taxonomy): domain Bacteria; phylum Acidobacteriota; class Aminicenantia; order S016-38; family S016-38; genus S016-38. Next base: position 21,022 of record JAMOUL010000321.1, read on the forward strand.
GTGAAGCATTTCGATGGGTCTTATGTCGTCAATTATCCATACCCCCCTTCCGTGGGTTCCTATTATGAGGTCCCTTTCTCTTGGATGGATTTTTATATCTCTTACTGCCACTGTGGGCAGGTTATTGTTGAATTTTATCCAGTTTTTACCCTTATTAAAGCTGATGTATATTCCAAACTCTGTTCCGAGGTAGAGGATATTTCCATTGAAGGGGTCCTCCCTGATGACGTGGACATAACCTACCTCAGGTAGATTGTTCCGCAGGGATTTCCAGGTCTTTCCATAGTCGTGGGTTACATAGACATAGGGGGCAAAGTCATCGCTGCGATGCCTGTCAAAGGTTACGTACACTGTGGCCGCGTCAAAGTGAGATGGTTCAATGGAGGATACCCAGCTATTTGGGGGAAGTCCTTTTATATTCTTTATAAGATTGGTCCATGTCTTTCCGCCATCCCTTGTGAGTTGAAGGTTTCCGTCGTCTGTCCCGGCCCATATTACACCAGGTTCCTTATAGGATTCAGCAATGGCATAGATGGTGCAGTGGATCTCTGCACCGGTATTATCCGGAGTAATGGGTCCTCCGGAGTCTATTATCTTCTTCGGATCGTTGGTTGTAAGGTCAGGGCTTATTATTTCCCATGTTCTACCCCCATCCCCTGAACGGAACAGATAGTTTGCTCCCAGGTAAACAATATCCGGATTGTGAGGGGATATGAGTATGGGGGTATTCCAGTTAAACCTGTAGGGTTCCTTTTTAAGGGGAGCCTCTGGCCTGATTGCCTGGGAGACAGCCCTCTTAACCTCCACCCTTATTATTTCTCCTGTCTGTGATTCTGCGTATATAACGTCCGGGTTATTGGATGGACTTAGCGTGTAAAATCCATCCCCTCCCCCTATGGGACGCCAGTGGTTGTTCTTTATTCCCTGCCATTCCTTTGAGTTGCTCGGGCCCATCCAGCTGCCGTTGTCCTGAAGTCCACAGAACACGTTATAGGGATTTTTCATGTCAAATCCCACATGGTAAACCTCTGCAGCTGAGATGCTTTTTACGCTATACCAGGTTTTCCCGCCGTCCCATGAAATGTCTATTCCTCCGTCGTTTCCGTCCACTATATGGTCAGGATTGTGGGGGTCAATCCAGAGGGCGTGATGGTCAGGATGAATTCCCCTGGAAATTACTTTAAAGCTTTTTCCTCCATCCCTTGAGACGAGAAGGTTATATCCTGCCGAATAGATAATAAGATCGTTGGAGGGGTCTATTCTTATCTGGCTGAAGTAGAAGGGTCTGGGATTGATTCTCGAAAGAAGCTTTCTGCCGCCTACCATATGCCAGGTCTCTCCCTTGTCTTCTGAGCGGAATAATCCTCCCTTCTTGTTTTCCACCACAGCATATACGACGTTGGGTTTTGAACGGGACACTGCAAGGCCTATCCTTCCTGTATCTCCCTTCGGCAGTCCCTTTGTAAGCTTCTTCCATGTCTGTCCACCATCTGTAGTTTTATAAATCCCGCTCAGAGGTCCGCCGCTATAAAAATAATACGGCTTTCTTCCATGCTGATAAGCTGCAGCATACAGTATTAAATTGTTGGAGGGGTCCATCACAAGGTCTGCTATCCCCACATCTTCTGCTATGTATAGAACCTTTTTCCAGGTTTTACCTCCATCGGTGGTCTTATATACACCTCTTTCCCTGTTTTTACCCCAGAGGTGGCCCATTGCAGCCACATATACTACGCTGGGATTCCTCGGGTCTATAACAATTCTTGAAATGTGTCTTGTTTCTGTAAGGCCCATGTGTTTCCAGGTCTTCCCTCCATCTTCGGATTTGTAAATGCCGTCTCCTATGGAAACACTGTTTCTGCAGGTTGATTCTCCTGTTCCTGCCCAGACTATGTCAGGGTTGGATTGGGAGACTGCTACAGCTCCTATGGATGCGCTTCCCTGGTTTTCAAAAATGGGCGTCCAGGTAATTCCACCGTTTGTGGTTTTCCAGAGTCCGCTGGGTCCAACAGCCGCGTAAATAATTGATGGGTTATTTTCCACCACAGCAAAATCTACAGTTCTTCCTCCCATAACCGCAGGTCCTATGTTTCTCCATTTCATAGATGATATGATGCTGGAGAAATCAGGACCCTTTTCCGTTTTTCTGGCCTTTGCTATAGAAGGGAGAGCAAGGGCCAGTACAAGCATTAAAATAAAAAGATAGCGAGGTACTTTTTTCATAACGCCCCCCTTTGATTTCATAACAAAATATTATACGAATTAACAGAGAATTTGTTTAATTTATGTTTTAAATAATGGTTGTTTGATTGAAAAATTCTCTCTTGTTATAATCCAATCGTTATGTGGAATTTGCTTTACTGGATACTTTTTATATTGAGTTTAACAGGTGTTGGAATTTTCCTTTTCTCATCCAGAGAGGATAGGGCAGTAGCTGCACTTGCCCTTACTTTTGCAGCCCTTGGTGGAGTTTTTGCGTTAATAGGACATGCATTCCTGGGTACCATGCTGGTTATAATCTATGCAGGAGCAGTGGTGGTTGGGTTCATTGTGGTTGTCTGGCTCATTGTCGGAAGGAGCCAGGAGGGCAGAAGTTTTCCTGCTGTAGCCACAGTTGTCTTCCTGGCCATTGCCTTTGAGCTTCTGGTTCTGTTTTCCTGGGTGAAAAAGCCACTGGAGGTAAAGAGCTTTTCTCCGGTTGTTCTGGGCGAATTCTTCCTTAAGGATTACCTTTATCTCTTTGAGCTTACGTCCCTTTTGATCCTGACAGCGGTGGTTTCTTCACTTGTTATTCTCAGGAGGAGAAAATGAGCGCATTTTCCCTTTTTCTACTGTCGGCCCTTCTGGTGGCAGGGGGTCTGGCGGGCTTTTTTATAAGAAGAGACCTTCTTACAATGTTGCTTTCAGCCGAGGTGATGCTTGCAGGGGCAAACCTCGCCTTTCTCGTATTCTCCACCATGAAAAACTCCATTGAGGCCGATGCAGCAGTGCTTGTTATTCTTACTGTCGCTGCAGCTGAGGTGGCGGTGGCCCTGGCGGCTATCGCGGTGGTGGTAAGAAAGAAGGGCGAGGCAACAGAAAAAACCGTTTCGGAGATGAAGGGATGAGAGAACTATTCTGGTTAATTCCCTTTTTCCCTGCCCTTGGAGCTTTTCTTTTTATTGTTTTTGGCAGGGTAATAAGTAAAAAAATAGTCTCATGGCTTGCTCCTGCCCTGGTGGGAACCTCCTTTGTGTTTTCTCTTCTTTCCTATCTTCAGATGGATGGAGTATGGGTTAAAGAACTTTTTTCATGGATAAAGATAGGCAACCTGAATATCCCCTTTGCCTTTCAATTTGATCCCCTTTCTGCGGTAATGGTTCTTACGGTATCCGGGGTGTCCTTCCTGATACACGTATATTCCATCGGTTATATGGCAGATGATTGGGGTTACAAACGCTATTTTGCCTATTTGAACCTCTTTACATTCTCCATGTTGATCCTTGTCCTTGCGGCTAACCTTCCTCTTATGTTTGTTGGGTGGGAAGGTGTGGGTCTGTGTAGTTATCTTCTGATCGGTTTCTGGTTTGAGAAGGATACAGCAGCCAACGCAGGTAAAAAAGCCTTTATAGTTAATAGGGTGGGGGATTTCGGATTTCTGCTGGGAATGTTTTTACTTTTCACCCTTTTTGGGAACCTCAGCTTCAATTACATAAACTCCCATGTTTCTGCAATTTCTCCGGGTATAGCAACGGCAGCGGCTTTGCTTCTCTTTGTAGGAGCCACAGGGAAGTCTGCTCAGCTTCCACTTTACGTGTGGTTACCCGATGCCATGGAAGGTCCCACGCCCGTCTCTGCCTTAATTCACGCAGCCACAATGGTTACCGCCGGGGTTTACATGGTTTCCCGTCTTTTCCCGCTATTTCACCACTCGGGTTTTGCCCTTGAGGTTGTGGCATGGATTGGAATTATCACAGCAGTCTTTGCTGCCACCATCGCCCTTGTCCAGAACGATATAAAAAGGGTTCTTGCCTATTCCACCATAAGCCAGATAGGATACATGTTTGCCGGAGTGGGGGTGGGTGCTGTGGCAGCAGGAATGTTCCATCTCTTTACCCATGCATTTTTCAAGAGCCTCCTCTTCCTTGCAGCAGGTTCTGTAATACACGGGGTTGGAACCCAGGATATGAGGGAAATGGGAGGATTGAAGAAGGTGATGCCCGTTACCTTCTGGACCTTCCTGATAGCAGCCCTTGCCATATCCGGTATTCCTGGATTTGCAGGATTTTTCAGCAAGGATGAAATACTGAAAGAAGCCTTTTTAAGCGGAC
>JAMOUL010000322.1 GCA_027062035.1 Candidatus Aminicenantota bacterium
CTTTTTCTTTTTCTTTATTGATTCGGGCAATCAAATCGTCTCTTTTTAAAACCTCTGTCCTGTATTCCTGTTTCAGATTCCATATCTCACTTTTCAGTTCCTCTACATACTTATCCTTCTCTTTTAGCTCCCTTAAAACCTCAACAAAATCCCCTTCCAGATACCCTTCGAAATACCTGACAATGTTGAAAAACAGCCTATCAAACTCTTTAACGGGATTTAGGAAGAAAGCCTCTGCGAATTTACAGCGGTTTACACTATAAGTTCTCGCTCTATTTATTCCTAAAGATACCCTTAAATATTTTTTCAGTTCAGGCTGGCTGGAAAAGACTTTAATAGCTTTAACCTTTACTCTTACAGTATCATCTATGCACACTATAAAATTGGTTTCCGAAGCTCTCGTAATCTCATAAAATCCAAGAAGATGATGTAGCTTAAAGAGAGATTCATTCTCCTTTATCCACCTCGCAGTAAGAATGGAAACCGCTCTGTGGTCCGGATGATACTCAAAAGGCGAAGGGACAAAAAGGGTGATGGGATTCACCTTATCAAACAGCCTGCCGAGCCAATCCTTGAATTCTGCTTCTTTTTCCAGAATAGAGCCTTCCGGAAAATCTGCAAACAGAATGTTTTCTGAAGGAACCCCCAGTATAGAAAGGGCTTTTACAACCTCTGACTTCCTCACATCAGGGTCTCCTCCTCTTTCACCTGATGTGAGCTCAACCACATAAACCTCTATTCCTCTGGAGACTGCCTTTGCAATGGTTCCCCCCATACCAATCGTCTCATCGTCGGGATGGGGAGAAAGTATCAACCAGGGACCCGGTGGAAGCTCTTCGGCAGTTCTGTAAGGAACTATCTTCCCTTCCGGAAGAACCTCAATAAAATCCTCTTTCCGCATAGGAACCTTTAAAAAGGATTTGTCATCCGAAATCAATAGAATATAATTGACAATTATGAATATCAGATGGATAGTGTCTGAGCTGTATCCCGGATACAGGCTGATACTCTTTTTCTTTTTCTCAATCCTCAATATAAGCGTGGCAGGAAAGCTCAATCTGAATGTTGCTGTGGTTCTTCTGAGTTACCTCATACTGAGCTCCCTATCGTTCAAAATTAAAAATTCCCTATACCAAACACTCTGCCTTCTAATTGACCTGACCGTTATAAGCTACATGACTCGTGTGACATCTATAAAAGAGCTCATAATCCTCTCTTTACCCCCTCTTTTCGTGTCCTGCACCCTATTAGGACCCGCTAAAGCCCTGATTGTCCTTTTGTGGGGAATGGCTCTGAACTTCAAAACCATAGAAACCTACTTCCTCGCAGATGTGGCCTTCGGTTCAATCTTCGTCTCATCCTACCTGTTTTACAGGGAAATACAGATAAAGGAGGAGCAGAAAAGAAAAGCCGAAATAGAAAAGGAGTTCAAAGAGAAGCTCGCCATTGCCAAAAGGCTCTCCTCAGAG
>JAMOUL010000323.1 GCA_027062035.1 Candidatus Aminicenantota bacterium
TTACCTGCCATTTGATAGCGAGACGCTGAAGAAGGTAGAAGAATACAGCAAGGCTATAGCAGAAGGGAGGGCAAGGAGGTCCCTTCCGAAACTTGCGGAGATAGCCGGGGATTGTTTTGAGCTAAAGCCCGGGGAGGTGAAGTTTCTCCTGAGGAAGCTAAAACGGGAAAAGCTTTACACTGTAAGGGGTAGGCTGACGGCGAGGGGTAGGGGATTGGCTGGGGTAGAAGTCTCATGGGTGAAGACAGACGAGGATGGCAAGTTTGAGTTATATGGGTGTAAGAAGAAAAAGTATTATGATGACATAGAATTTCTGCATTTTAAAATCGGAGGAATAATATATGATGCAGAATTTATACCAGAGGAGGGTTTGGAATTTAATATAGACCTTCCCTGGATAGCAGATGGGGAGCCTGGAGTAAAGATAGTGGTAGTAGACGAAGAGGGACAAGTGCTTCCGGAGAATGAAAGAAGGTCTATTTTTGTAGATATGAGAGGGAAAGTGGAAATAGGAGGTCTTGAGTTTTCTATAGAAGGCCAGCATTGTGAGAGAGAAGTATGCATAGTTCCTCCGGTTGAACTTGAACTTTATGTCTCTGTAAAGGAAGGAAATATATATAGTTTCAATGAAAAAGAAAAGAAAAAGTTCAGATGCACCGGGAAAATAAAAGTAGAAAGTGGAGTAAAGGAGATAAGGATATTAAAACCGAAAAGCGAGGATGAGCAGGAAAGATGCGTAATATTCTCTACCAGGGAATTAAGGAAAAAAGAAATAAGGGGTTATGTCCCTCCGAATGAATGTTCGCCGACAGATTACGGAATAACCCATCGGGAAGTTTCGGAAGAGGAAGCTGAAGAATTAAATGCCCGTAGATGTAAACCTTTGACAAAACATGATGTAGACTGGGCCGAGGACATAGTGAACTTAGCAGCATTTAGGATATGTTATGGTTGTCCTTTATGGGATGAGGAGGGCAGGGAGTGTGTCAGAGAATATGCCAAATTAGGGATGAAAAATTTAAAGAAATTAGTTTTAGACTGCTGGTTAGACTGCAAATGGACCTATTTGATAGGATGGACTCCATCGACTAACGAAATTCACATTACTCCTAAAGAAAATTGCGATAAAGATTGCTTAGTAGTTACTGCGATGATACATGAGACCTTACATGCGGGAGTAGCGCAAAAAAGGGAAGATTGTCCCTTAAGAAAGGGTTCACATAATGAAGATTTTATGCATGCATGTGCTGACTCATGCACTCCAGTGGCGGAATGTAAAGTGAGGGGCACAGATCCTCAGGAATGTCGTTGCGGAAATGAATGTGATGACAAAGATGGAGGGGGTGGAGGAGGTGGAGCTGGAGCTGGGAAGGGGGGAGACGGTTCTTCCTCAGTAGGCAATGACAACCCCGACGAGACAAAGGGGATAATAAACACCCTACTTGCTTCTGTGCTTAAATTTTCAAAA
>JAMOUL010000324.1 GCA_027062035.1 Candidatus Aminicenantota bacterium
GTTCCTGCGTTTCTCCTGAGGCTTCTGTTCGGAGAAATGGCGGAATACCTCCTGCTGGAAGGTCAGAAGGTGGTTCCACGGCGCCTGCTGGAATCGGGATTTGAATTTGATTATTTGTTTATAAAAGAATCGCTAAGGAGCATAGAAAATGTGGACTAAGGCATTATTAACAATTATGTCTTTTCTGATAGTTCTTTTTGCTACTGTGAGGGTAAGAGATAAGTTTTTTGCACAAAAGTTTCTTCATCTCGTTGTTTCTGTGGCAACTTTACTTTTATATTATGCACTTCCAAAGTTGCAATTTCTTACACTGGTAGCGATATTTGTTTTTATCAATGCTTTCGTTCTTCCATCTTCCATATTTGCTCGAAAATTCGGAGTAGTCCTATATCCTCTTGCTGTTTTTATCATTGCACTGTTTTTCTACGAGAATGAAAAAGTATTTACATTGTCTCTTTATCCTATGTTTTTTGCTGATCCTCTGGGCGCTCTGGCTGGAAGATACTTAGGACGTAAGAAATTCGTTTGCAACAAAACTATAGAGGGATCGTTGATTATATTTCTATTTAATATTCTATTTTTACTATCAGGTGAAATTCCTTTTAGAGAAGCTATTTTAATCGCATTTGTGCTGGCTCTGGTTGAAGCGGCTTCTCCCGCAGGAATTGATAACATATCTGTTCCTTTGGTTGCCATGGCTATACTGGGTGGATGGGGAAGTATGCCCCTCTGGATGACTCTTCCGGTAGCGCTGGTGGTCGGGGCGATAATTGCCTTGGCCGGATGGTTGACTATATGTGGTAGTGTGGCTGCAGTTGCTCTCGGGACTCTTATCTTGTATGCAGGTGGTTTTAAGTGGGTGATTCCTCTGATAGTATTTGTGACTTTAGCTTCTATTTTTGGACGAATCCTTGGAAGTGGGGAAAAGTCAAGAAAAGCGACGCAGGTTTATGCCAATGGCGGAATTAGTGCCATTATGGCAGTGTTTTATGCTATTTTCCATCGGGAGATATTTTACTTTATGCATCTTTCGGCTGTTGCCTCCATGCTAGCTGACACATTGGCAACAGAGATAGGAATGAGGTTTGCCCGTCATTCGTACTTGATAACCACGTTTCGTCCTGTCAGGAAGGGTACCTCGGGAGGTGTAAGCGAATGGGGATTTTTAGGAGCTCTGCTCGGGGCTTCGGTCATTGCATCATTCGCCGGGAAGGAATTCTTCCTTCCAGTTGCCATGTCGGGATTTCTGGGAAGTGTGGTGGACAGCTATCTGGGAGCAATTTTCGAAAGAAGAGGTTTATGGAATAATGATGTAACAAATTTCTTGGCCGCTCTTTCAGGAGCTGTAATTTTCTTCTTTCTCTCTGGAAATATTGGTTTACTTTTCTTTTAATTAGGTAACTTCTTCCAAGGAGGTGCAGGGAGAGTCTTTAAAATTTTTCCAATTTATGGTAGGATACTC
>JAMOUL010000325.1 GCA_027062035.1 Candidatus Aminicenantota bacterium
GGAGCTCTATTTGAGGCAATGCAGATAATAAAGCAGCTTCAGCCGGATGTTTTCAATGAGATAAAAAAACTCCATATAGTATTTGGAAACTATAGGGGAGAAATAAATGCCGGAAATGGAGAAAAGGTAATTTTTATGGGCGATTGTGCCAGATTTAAGGGTAAGATACGGGGAAAAGACGTTGAGATACCTTTTATTTACAGAACAAGGGATAAAATCACCCCTGAAAATGCCAGGGGTTCTGACATTGTGGCAAAAATGGTAAGTACAATATTCAATCTTTTAAGAAGCACGGGGAAGACTTATATTAGAGCAAAGGGATGTCCTGTCTCCGTTGCAGAAAATGTGCTTTACCTTGCTTTTCTCGGGAGGGTAAAAAATCCGTATTTTCACCCGTCGATTTTGCCATTCTTTGTCTGGTATTATTTTATTTCAAAGCTGGCAAAGATAAAGAACAGAATAAAGCGTAAATTTAAAAACAAAATACAGGAATTGTGATAGAACCGGTGCAATCCGCCATTTAATGCTTTTTGTGGTTCAGGATAACGCAGATTTTCCTTTTTTCCTGACCCCTCAGTCCTGTATGGATTATTGTTATTTTTCCATCCTGTTCTATCCATACTGGAAAAGTGGTTATCCAGGGACCCGGTGGTCCAGGATTTTTAACTGTGAAACAGAGATTTAATTTTTTATCCCCTTCTATCTTTGCAGGGATCTCAATCCTGGAAATTTCTGGCTTTAAATTTAAAATTTTACCTGTTTTTAAATTTATTTCCTGAGGATAAAGATTCCATCCCTCTATGAGTAAATAGGGTGTTGCGTTTTCGAGTTGTTCAGGTTTAAATTTAACTCTTATGATCTTTTCTTCTTCTGGCAGCAGCGAGAAGTAGTTGTCCGACCAGAAGGAAGGTAATACCTCTTCACCCATATGGTCCTTTAATACGCTTAAATGTATGAAGAAAGCCGGAGAATTTGATATATTGTATATTTTTATTTTTAAAGAGCTCTCTTTTCCTTCTGATTTAATTTCAGGTAATACCTTTAATTCTGCCCTTTCCAGGTTTTCAAGGGGAGAATAATCTCTGTCCCGGGATATCCAGTAGAAATTTTCAGATTCACAATTCCCATCTGCGTTCAGAAGTTCCAGCTTTACCAGATAAAATCCCTTTTTGATTGCATTTTTAAGGTCCATGATGGGTTTATACTCCATGGGTTTTAAATCAAGTTCTATTTCTTTATTTATTACTTCCCTCATGTCCTCTGTATATACTTTTATCCTTGCCCGCATTCTTTTCTTATTTTCGGGAAGGTGATTCACCGCTCCAGCGATGTAATTTACAGGGTCAAGCTGTATGTGTAGCTGTGAAGCTGCCCTTTTTATGTAATAGTAGGCAGGTATGGGTTTGAGAAAATAATCGTAAATCTGCCAGCGAACCTCCGGCCAGGCCGGGTTTAGCTTCCACAGCATAATTCCGCTGATATCCCCGGGTCTTGTATTTGCTGCTTCGAATATAGCCCTGTAGGAGTTTATCCCCATAAGCTGCGCCCTCATCACCAGGTCCTGCAGAGTTTGGGGGAAACCATATCTTTTTATGCCTTTGAGTTCGTAAAGGGCGAAGTGATATCGCCACTGCTTATTGAAAAAGGGGATGGTATATGTGGGGTCAGGTGTAAAGTCCTTTATAAACTTTGCCGCGCTATTTAAGGAGATCATGGAAGGAGTTCCTACCTCATCTTTAAATAGCCAGTCCTTTCCCTCCCGCACCCTGCGATAATATGTTTCCGGTTCCACCCAGCTATAAGGTCCGCCGCTGTAAACTCCCGGGGGGCCATTGTCGGGCAGGGAAAGTCCCCAATCACCTGGGGGTGTTGAAAAACCAGAGGAGGGAAGAAATGGCCTTGTGCCGTCGAGTTCTGAAATTATGCGGTTCCTCAGGGGGACGTAAATATTTTTCCCTGGATAACCCTCATTTCCCGCAGTCCACAGGAGGATGGAGGGATGATTTCTGAGCCTTAAAACCACGTCTTCAGCGTTTTTGAGAAATAATTCCGGTTCAACAGGCCAATCCTTTGAACCCTTTCCCCATGTCCCCTGACAGTCTCCTGTAGTCCAGAAATCATGCCAGACCAGAAGTCCCAGCCTATCGCATGCGTCGAAAAACTCCTCCGGGGGCGTTATTCCGCCTCCCCATATTCTGACAAGGTTAAGATTTGCCTCTTTTATAAGCCGTAGTTCGTCGTAAATCCTTTCTGTGCTCCTTCTGAGCATCATGTCCGGAACCCATGCCCCACCCCTTATAAATATCCTCTTTCCGTTTATGAAAAAATCCCTCCTTGCCCATCCGTTAACATATGTAACCTTTGTGGATATTTCCCTTATCCCGAAGTTTATCCGTTTTATATCGGAGATGTTGCCTCTGTATTCGAATTCCAGCAGGAGAGAGTAAAGTTCCGGTTTTCCATAGCCTGCAGGCCACCACAGGCGGGGGTGATGAATTACAAGCCCTCTGTATTTATCAGGAGAAAACTTCACCCTTCGCTGTTCTCCTGCTTTGAGGATAATCCTTTTTTTAAGTTTTGTTTTCCCGATGAATATTTTAAGATCCCCTGTAATGGTTTTTTCCGAAAGGTTTTTCAGTTCACTTGAAATGGTAAGGCGAGCAGGGCTTGTTCCGGGAAGGGGAAGGTCCGATACAACCACTGGCCAGCGAATTATAACCGGACCGGTCTCCTCTATGTAAACATCCTGCCATATTCCCATGTTTCTGTCCCTTACCGGCGGAATCCAGTCCCAGCCAGCAGAACACTGCATGGTTACGTTTTTGCCTATGTCCCCGGTTTCTCCACCATTCAGGTTTCTTCTGTACGGGGGCGAGGGAAGTCCTGGAAAATCAAGGGGATATATTTTTATTGCCAGATAATTCTTTCCATTTTTTGCAGCCTTCGTTATGTTGAACCTGAATTCACGGAACATCCCTGCCATTTCTCTGGAATCAGCTATATTCCTTCCATTTAGCCATACATCTGCTCTGTAATTAATTCCTTCAAACACAAGCCAGATGATATTTTCAGGGTTAATTCTTTCCAGTTCAAATTCCGTCCTGAACCAGTATGGATCCTTCCATGGATTTGTTTTGTTCGGAAGATAGCTGAATTTTGAAAGATCGTACCAGATATTATAGGATTCGCTTGCATCAGGTATTTTCAGATTGTTGAGGCCTGTGTAGGGGTCCGGGTATATATTGTTTTTTACCAGGCAGTTCAGCACTGTTGATGGGATCTTGCAGGGATACCAGTTTTCGGGTCTGAATTTGTCCGAAGAAATAAACCTGCCATCTTCAGGAACAAGGGTGGAGTTTTTAACCAGAGAATTTTTAAGGTAAAATTTTTTGCCGGTTTGTGGGGTCGCTAATAATAACGCCGCCAGTAGAAACAAAAAATAAATACCCCTTCTCATAAAATAATCATACTGAAACTCGGCTGGGATTCCAATTAATACTTTAATGACAAAATAAAGGAAAAAATCTATAATTTTTTAAGGAGGTGGAAATGAAAAGGATTATGGTGGGTTTTCTTATCATATGTTTCGGCCTGACAGCCTCTGGAAAGTGGAAAGGAAGAGTTTACACCGAGAACGGGGTTACAGTAGTGGAAAATGAAGGGGAGGGAATATGGAGTGAGGGAGCCATTGAATTCAGGGAAACTCTTTCCATAGGGAAGGAAGAGGGAGAGGATTATTATATATTAAACGGACAGTATCTTGATGCAGTAGCTGCACCTGATGGGAGCATCTACATTTTTGATGGAAAAAATTACAGGTTGCTCAAGTTCGATAAACACGGAAAGTTTCTGTGGCAGGTAGGGAGAAGGGGAGAGGGTCCCGGAGAGTTCAGAAATATCTATTGTGATATATACGTTCTTCCAGATGGTGGGGTTCTGGTCGTCGATGAGGTATTCCTTAATTTCTTTTCTCCGGATGGAAAATACAGGAGGACGTTAAAACTGGATAGAATGCCCCTGTATGTGGAATTTATTGGAAAGGAAAAGATGTTTGTACAGGTTTTTGTTACCGGACAGCCGGGAATAGCCGGAGCGTTTTATTCACTGGATGGAAAGTTGATTTCGAGACTACCTGTTGAGTACAGATATGGACCAAAACTTTCTCCCAATGTAGGTGCTTCCATTGGCGGGGGTAGTTTGAGGATATACGGAAAAAAAGTCTTTATGAGCCTTCCCGACAAATACGAGATAAGGGAGTATACACTGGATGGAAAACTTCTCAGGGTAATAAGGCGAAAATTCAGGATAAATCCCCCCAATATAAAGGTTATATTTGGGGGAAGAGGGGTAAGGGTCTATCCTTCAGACTCTTCCGGTCCAGCTTGGCTGTATATGAACAGGTACATAGTAAACATGGTAAGGAAGGTCTCAAAGAAGGGAAAGAAATATGATATAAAAAGGTATCTTGATTTCTTTAATCTTAAGGGACAGTATCTGGGCTCTTACAGATTACCCGAGGATACAGAATTTTGTTATATAGATGCAGAGGGAAACTTTTATTTTGTACAGTCTGATCCTGTTCCCCGGGTATATAGAGCAAAACTTATAGTTCATTGATTCTACATATGTAAAAAAGTGGGTAAGGATAGAATAGTCCGGATAATGGAACGGGGAAGCTTTACCTGATGTGTTTATCTTTTTAAGAAGAGCTCAATTACCGGAATATCCACCGGGGGTTTTTGAATCGGAAGCTTTAAGATCAGGGTTTCAGGTTTTACCTTTTCGTTCAGGACATTCCAGTGCTTTGGTTCGGTAAATTTTATTTCGGATGCATCATTGAGAAGCTGGGCATATTCCACCTTTCCAGCGAATCCTTCGAGGTAGAGTTTCCCTGTGGACGGCCATACAAGCACATGAACATAAAGTCTTCTGGTATCAGGGTTATAGGTAAGAAGACAGTTTTCCGGTTTTTTAAACTCCCGGGGGGCCCGGGTGCATCCGTAAATGGAGCGGCTGTGGAATTTCATCCAGTTTCCTATTCCCCTCAACCTTTCCACTGTCCATGGGTCAAAGGTTCCTCGTGCAGTTGGCCCTACATTTAGCAACAGGTTGCCTCCTTTGCTTACAGTTTCTATCAACATTATTATGAGCTGTTGCACGCTTTTCCATGATGACCCGTCGCGGTAATAACCCCAGTAGCCCGAGATGGTCTGACAGGTTTCCCAGGGTACCCTTTTGCCCCTGTATGTTACCCATTGCCGGGGCATAAACTGTTCCGGGGTTCTGAAGTCCCAGCCTCCCGGTACATCCAGGAGGTCCAGCCTGTCGTTTATAATTATTTGAGGTTGTAGCGTTCTAACGAGCTTCAATATTTTCATGGATTCCCATTCTTTTCTACCCTTTCCGTACTTCCCTGGAAAAGAATAATCAAGGAAAAGGAGGTCAATTTCTCCGAATTGGGTAAGAAGTTCTCTTAACTGATTTCTTATGTATCTGGCGTATTTTTTCATATCTCTCCTCTGATTTTCCCTCTCCCGGTATTCTTTGTTTATAAACATGGGATGATATTTATCTATTGGGTATTCTGGATGGTGCCAGTCAAGGAGAGAATAATAAAACCCAACCCGCAATCCCTCCTTCCTGAAGGCTTCCACAAAGGGTTTTAAAAGGTCCTTACCATAGGGAGTATTGGTAACTTTGTAGTCTGTATATCTGGTGTCCCACAGGCAGAAGCCTTCGTGATGCTTTGCGGTTATTACCACATATTTCATTCCAGCGTATCTGGCAAGTTTTGCCCATTGGGCAGGGTCGTACATGTCAGGGTTGAAGTGTTTGAAATATTTTGAATACTCCCTGTCGGGAATATGTTCCCGGTATTTTACCCACTCGTTTCTGGCCCCCAGGGAATAGGTGCCCCAGTGGATGAACATTCCAAATCTGGCCCGGGTCCACCATTTCAATCTTTGAGCTTTTTGTTCCGGGGTTTCGTGCAGGAACCAGTTTTTGTCCCTTGAAAACAGGATATCTGGAGTCAGGATAAGGAGCAAAATTAAAATTGAATTTAAATAAAATTTATTTGATTTTTTCATCGTCCCTCCTTTTCTGTTTTTATCAGCCTTAAAAGTACAACACTATGGGGTTTTACTTTAATTTTTAGTATTTTGTCTGTTTTTCCCACAATTTTTCCCTTCCAGAGGTCTTTAATTCTGTATTTGTTATTCTGGAAATTAAAACGCTTCAGTATGTATTTCCACTGAATTACAGCATTTATGGGAATAAGTCCTCGATTCAGGAGGGCAACCGCAACTTCCTCGCCGGACAGTTCCTTTACCCATATTTCGTAATCTCCTATGTCTGTAATTTTAAAGCCCTGTTTTCCCAGAGGGTCCTGGTCTATGGCGATTACCTCTTTATTGGTGAGGATTTCTCTTATTTTCCCGGACATGTGTCTTATGTCGTTTCCAGCCATCAGGGGAGCTGCCAGCATGCACCACATACTGAAATGAGCTCTGTATTCTTCAGTCGTCATGCCTCCATTTCCAACCTCCAGCATGTCCGGGTCGTTCCAGTGTCCGGGACCTGCATAGTGTTCGAGTCCCACCTGTTTGTCCAGTATCAGGGTCCATCCCATTCCTCCCCATTCGTTAACGCAATCCCAGCAATCCTGAATGTCCTCTGTGGTTCTCCACAGATGTCCAATGTCCCCTGCCCAGAGCCATGGTTTTGTGGTACCCCATTCACATATGCTGAATACAATGGGTCTTCCAGCTTTATAAAGGGCATCTCTCATCAACCTGTAAGAGGCCTCTGAATTTTGTTTTCCATGATAGCACCAGTCGTATTTCAAATAATCCACTCCCCATTTAGCATAGGTTCTTGCATCCTGATATTCATATCCACGGCTTCCGGGAAGCCCCTGGCAGGTTTTTCGACCAGCATCGGAATATATCCCGAACTTCAGTCCCTTTGAATGGACGTAATCCGCTACGGCCTTTATTCCGTGGGGAAATTTCTTCGGATTGGGTATTATATTTCCGTTCTCATCCCTTTTCCACTGCCATCCATCGTCTATTACCAGATAAACGTATCCTGCATCGCGCATACCGGTACTTACCATCGCATCGGCAATTTCCTTTATGAGCTTTTCATTTATGTTGGGTCCGAAGCAATTCCAGCTGTTCCAGCCCATAGGGGGAGTAAGGGCAACATTCTTGAATTTCTGGGCAAAAAGTCCTCCTGTCAAAAATACCAGAATAATTGTAAGGAAAAAGATTCTTTTCATTTTATTCCTCCCTTTTTTTAAATAAATTTATAGAAATTTTTGAAAGTTTCTGTACATTGTCCGGTATCAATTCTTTTTTTTCCAATTGAACAGGAACAACAATGAATGAATAGGAATAGGAACGGGTTGGATAAAGCATGTACTCGGGATGGGGAAGTGCTCCCCAGCTATTGTCGCCGCCTACCCCCATCTGTTTATAGTCTATGTTAAAGGTGGTAAGCGGTCTTCTTATCAGCTGACAGGCGTGACGATTCCGTTTTACCACTCCTTCATCAAAATCCTCGTTGAGAAAGTGAAAGGCACTGAAATTAATGAGGGGCATACCTATAAAGAGAAGACCGTATCCCTTTTTCCCGGTTATAGCCACCCATCTGACATCTGTTCTGTTTCCATTCTCCTGTGGCCTTATGTAGGGGAAATATAGTTCATCTACCGACATTCTGTAGATTCCTATCCTGGCACCGTATTTCCTGTCCTGGTATGTTTCGTGGGGACCCCTTCCGTACCAGATTACACGGTCAAAATCCTCGGGAAGTACCATGCTCATGCCTATTCGTGGAATTTCCGGAATGTTGGGATATATGGGGTGAAGGGTCATTGTGGTTCTTATAGTGCCATTTCCCTTTATTTCGTAAACGATGGTGAGTCTGGAGTTTCCTGCGGGAAGGGTGGAGTTTTCCTGTATTCTTACGGTTTTTTCATCCAGTTTCTCTATCCTTACGCTTTCAATCCTTCTCCTTTTACCTGCATACTTCCATGCTCTGCAGCGGATCTGCATTCCATTGCCAAAATCGTTATCGGTGGGTGCTCTCCAGAAATTCGGTACGGGTCCGGATTTGATAAATTCTTTTCCCATGTAAACCATGGAGGTGAAAGTTCCGTTTTTCTCGTTGAATTTGTAGGTGAAGTTTTTAGCCTTTATTATGGTGACATCTCCGTTTTTTTGCAGCGACAGATGGGGTATGTTATCAGAGATTTGAGCCTGTAAAGGTTTATAGAAGGGTAGTTTAAACTGTTCCCATGCCACTTCAAAATTAGAGGGGAGAAGCTCAGTTGCCTTTATTGTTCTTACACTTATGTCGAGGTAATATTCCACACCCGGATCAGGGGAAATTCTCGGGATAGCCAGTTCTATAACAGCTGATTTATGGGGAGCAACGTCAGGGGCATTGGTGGAGTTTTTGTAGATCTGTTTTCCATTTGCCAGAACCTTCCATACTATCCTGAAATTTTTGAGATTGGTGAAGTCATACCTGTTTGTAACCTTCACCTCCCCATGTTCCAGCTCCAGTGGTTCAAAGTTCACATACTGATAGACTTTTTTTACCTCCCGGAGTGCAGGATGAGGTTTTCTATCAGGATGAACGAGACCGTTAAGGCAGAAATTTCTGTCGCTGGGGAAACCCTCGGGTCCATAGTCGCCGCCGTATGCCCAGCATTTTTTCCCGTTTATTTCCTTCAGAAGTCCCTGATCAACCCAGTCCCAGATGAATCCTCCCTGGAGCACCGGATACTTATATATAACGTCCCAGTAATCCTTTAAGTTACCGTTGCTGTTTCCCATTGCATGGGAATATTCGCACATTATAAGAGGCCTTTTCCCTGGTTCTGGCTTTGATGCGTATTTAATAAGATGTTCTATGGGAGCGTACATTGGATCATAGATGTCCGTATGGGGACCGAGAAGTGCCCTTTCGTACATTATGGGCCTTGAGGGGTCCCTTTGTTTTATCCAGTTATAGGTTGCCTCAAAGTTTACTCCGTCACCGGCTTCATTTCCGAGGGACCAGATTATAACGGAAGGGTGATTTTTATCCCTTTCTACCATTCTCATTGTCCTGTCGAGATGCGCCCCTTTCCAGAGAGGGTTGTTACCAAGGGTTCTGTCGGGTCTGTAGCCCATACCATGGGATTCTATATTTGCCTCATCCACAAGGTATATTCCATACCTGTCACACAGGTCATACCACCCTGGATCATTGGGATAATGGCTGGTTCTTACAGCATTTATGTTGAACCTCTTCATGAGCTTTATATCCTGGAGCATGGAATCTACTGAAACCACGTGTCCTTTTATGGGATCGTGTTCGTGTCTGTTAACCCCCTTTATGTAGATAGGAACACCGTTTAAAAGGAGCTGTCCATCTTTTATTTCCACCTTTCTGAAGCCTATATTGCTGGATAAAACTTCCAGAATTTTTCCCGAGTCATTCTTCAGTATAAGGATAAGGTGGTAAAGATTGGGGAATTCTGCTGACCATTTTTCAGGGCTGGAAACGTTCCAGTGGACACCAACCCTTTTTTTTCCTTTTTTGGTGAGGAAAACAGGAGAGGAGTATCTGGCTATTCTTTTGCCCTTTTTATCCAGTAGATAGGCTTCCAGAATGTATCTCCTTGATTGAGCTTCTGAAAACTTTCTAAGAATTATTTCCAGGTCAACCACCCCATCTCTGTAATCGCTGTCAAGGTCTACCCTGGCAAAGTAGTCCCA
Source organism: Candidatus Aminicenantota bacterium (assembly GCA_027062035.1). Classification (GTDB taxonomy): domain Bacteria; phylum Acidobacteriota; class Aminicenantia; order S016-38; family S016-38; genus S016-38. The sequence continues at coordinate 9,774 of JAMOUL010000325.1, forward strand.
TATATGCACCGGAGGAACGGCATATAGAAAAACGTCCCTTTCTATACCGCTGAGACGCCAGAAATCCTGATCCTCCAGATAGCTGCCATCGCTCCAGCGGTAGACCTCCACTGATATAGAATTTTTTCCAGGTCTGAGGTATCGGGTTATGTTAAATTCCGCAGGCGTTTTGCTGCCCTGGCTGTATCCCACCCTTTTGCCGTTTATCCAGACGTAAAATGCTGAGCGAACCCCTCCAAAGTGAAGGATTATCTGCCTGTCCTTCCATTTTTCCGGGACCGTGAAATATCTTTTATATGAACCCACAGGATTATAGTTGTGGGGGATATGGGGAGGGGTGGGTGTAAGGGCAGGGGACAGGAAGGGATAATCCGAGTTGTCATAGATGGGAAACCCATATCCCTGCATCTGCCAGTCAGATGGGACAGGAATGTGGTTCCACCTGCTTACATCGTAATCCTCCCTGTAAAAGTTTACGGGCCTTTCCGATGGCTTTCTTACCCAGTAAAATTTCCATGTTCCATTCAAAGATTTAAAATAAGGAGATTTTTCCCATATGTTTTCCAGAGCTTGCTTCACGGATGAATAAGGAATATAAAATGTATGGGGTTCTTCCCTGTTTATGGCAAATACCAGGGGATTTTCCCAGTCCGGTGTCTGTGCCATGCACGGAATAAAAACCATTATGGTGAGAAGCCCTGATAAAAGAGTTCTCTTTATCATTTTACCCTCCCGGGAGCTGTTTGCTGTTATAGTTTGATTTCTGCCCTTAACCTTATATCCCTTGAGGAGCTTCCCACAAGAAATGTGTATTTACCCCTCTGAAGGACCCATTTATTTCTTTTTGCATCAAAATACCTGAGATCTTCCGGGTTAATAATGATTCTGATCACTTTACTTTCACCTGGATTAAGGAATACCTTCCTGAATCCCTTCAATTCCTTTTCAGGTCTCGGAACATTCCCTTCGGGTGGTGCTACATAAACCTGAACCACTTCAGCGCCGGGTCTTTTTCCCGTGTTGGAAAGCTCCAGGGAGACCTCTATATTTCCATTGAGTATCCTCTGTACCTGAATATTTTTGTAGCTGAAGTTTGTATAGGAAAGACCATAACCAAATGGGTATAGTGGTTCGATATCGTTTCTGTCGAGATAGCGATATCCCACAAAAATTCCTTCGTGATAAATTGCTTTGAGGCTTTTGTCTTTGTATCCTTTAAATCCCGGACAATCCCGGGGACTTTTAAACCATGAGAAGGGAAGTTTTCCCGAAGGATTGTAGTCACCAAAGATTATGGAAGCAATTGCATTCCCTTCTTCCTGTCCCGGATACCATGCCTCGAGAATAGCTGGAACCCTGTCCACCCATTTGTTAATCAAAATCGGAGAGCCATTTATTAAAATCACAGCTGTTCTTGGATTGGCCCTGACTACTTCAAGTATGAGCCTGTTCTGCTCTGGAATTTCCATGTCAGGGCGATCCCAGCTTTCGGTTTCAAAATGGGCAGAAAGCCCGGCGAATATAAGGGCTACATCAGCCTTTTTTGCAATTTCTACAGCTTCCCTTAGAGGGTCCACTCCCGGAATTTCCCACCCGAATTTGAACTCGGAGACTGCCCAGGAGGCAGAGTACTCGATTTTGATGTCGTATTTTTTACCACCCTGCAGTGGAATTTCCACGCTTTTAAGGGAAACCACCATGTTTCTGGCAGGGTCCTTCCAGTTTTCCAGTACAACCTTGCCGTTCAGATAAACCCTTATGCCCCCGTCACACAGGAATTTAAGTCTATATTTTCCAGATACCGGAGGCAGCAGTTTTCCTGTCCATCTTATAGAAAATTCATTTCTATCATTTCCCTGTTCTATTTCCGGCTCAGGTGGGTCATAGGCCCAGTTGAAGTAGAGTTCCGGATCGATCCTCTTTATTACCGGCTTACCCTTCAGGCTTCCGTTGTTGAAATACTCTCCGAGCAGGCCGTTTTTTCCAGAGTAGAGGAGGTATCTGGTATCCACAGGGAGAACGTCGTCCTTTATCCCTGTTCCCGGGGCATAAAAAACCTTTATTGAGTTTCCAGCTCTTTTCTCGATGGCTTCCAGAGGAGAAACTTTGTAATAGGGTTTTACCATGGAACTTCCACCTCCCCCTGTGCGGGCGTACCTGGCGTTTGGACCAATCACTGCAATGGAGCGGATTTTATTAAGATCAATGGGAAGAAGATTATCGTTTTTGAGCAATACCATGGATTCCTGTGCTGCCTTCAGTGCAAGAGAGTTGTGGGACCTTATAATTTCCCTCTCAGATATGTTCTCTTTCTCTTCTTGCGGTTCCAGACTGAATAAGCCAGCTTCGAACATTACTGTAAGTATTCTTTTTACCTTATCATTGATTATGGCTTCGCTTACACTGCCTTCCTTTACCGCTTCAAGGAGCTTTTTCCCGAAATGTTTCCCATAGGGCATTTCTATGTCCAGTCCCGCAAGGGCAGCCTTTACAGTGCTGTGGGTTGCACCCCAGTCAGATACCACAAATCCCCTGAATCCCCATTGTTCCCTGAGTATGTCTATGAGAAGATGTTTATTTTCAGAGCAGTAGTCACCATTTACCTTGTTGTATGCTGCCATCACACACCATACTCCTGCATCCTTTACCGCTTTTCTGAAGGCAGGGAGATATATTTCCTGGAGGGCTCTTTCGCTTACTATCACATCTATTCTGGTTCTGTTCCATTCCTGATTGTTGGCGACATAATGTTTTACACATGCGATAACCCCTTCCTTCTGAACTCCACGGATGAATCCCTCTGCAATTTTTCCGGCAAGAAAGGGGTCCTCCCCATAGCTTTCAAAATTTCTTCCTCCCACCGGAATTCTGTGAATATTTACACATGGTGCAAGAAGGACGTTTCTTCCCTTGGCCTTAAGTTCCTCAGCCATTGCATTTCCTATTTTCTCTATAAGTTCAGGATTCCATGTGGCAGCCATTGCCACAGGGGCCGGAAATGCTGTTGATTTTCCCCACCTTACACCGGCAGGGCCATCGCTCATCTTAAGGGCAGGAATTTTTAACCTTTTGTTTTCGGGAACCTCAAATCCTGTACCGCTCAACAGTGCAATTTTTTCCTGGATTGTCATTCTCTTCATTAGATCACTGATTCTTACGTCTATGGGATACGACGGGTCAAGGTAAACCGGTTTTTGATTTGAGGCCAGTAAAACAAGGGAAAGAATTGCAATAAATAGAAATATTAAAATAAGCTTTCTTGACATTTTACCCCCTTTCTTTATTTTTTAACCTTTTTCTAACTTCTTCAAATGATGAGAAACCGGATTTTTTGAAGAGGTATTTATAGGATTCCTCTGCAAGGTTGATTCCCTTTTCCCTGGCACTTTTCACGTCTATAAAATAAAGTCTCAGGGTTTTTTCGGAAAAGGTTTCAAGTTCGCATGCCAGGTAGGTCCTGAATTTCTCGGGGTTCCGGGAAAAAAGTTCCGGGTATTCTTCGGATAGTTCTTTAATCCATTCCGATTCTATTTCTACAATTTTATGAATTACAGGATTTTCCTGAAGGGGAGGTATAAGTCCCTCTATCCTTGCGTATTTTTCCGTTAGAAGATTTCTGCCCTCAACCTCTGCCCTGAGCAGGTCATCCAGATAGGAGGATAAGGTTTGAGTTGATAAAGGGAAAAACCTTGCTTCCCTGTTTAGTCTGAATGCTTCAGGGGATTTTCTGCATTCTTCACTGGAAGTATTCATTTTCAGAAACATGGAGTATTCAATTTCAACGATTTCCTTCAGGATTTTTTCCTTTTTACCGCCTCCCAATTCAGATGCCTCCTTTGCCGCGGGAAACGAGATATAGCTGGGAGATTATCATACCTGCAAACATCAGTCCGCATCCCATAAATTCCCTCACAGAAAGTCTTTCTCCCAGTATAACCCATCCTCCAAGAACTGCAAAAACAGTTTCCATACTGAGGATTATGGCGGCATGGGAAGGGTGGGCATCCCTCTGGGCAACCACCTGAAGTGTGTAGGCTATGCCAGCAGAGAAAACCCCTGCATAGATTATGGGTATCCATGCGGCGAGTATTTGGTGGATATTGATCCTTTCGAAGGCCAGGGCGGTAAGGGTGCTGAGGAAGGAAACAGTTAAAAACTGTAGAAAGGCGAGCTTTATGGTATCCATTCTCGGGGCGAAGTGACCTATAAGATGCACGTGAACTGCCCAGAACAGGGCCCCTATAAGCACCAGAAGATCTCCCCTTTCCATTTTTAGTCCTGTTTTTACACTCAAGAGGTACAAACCGACTACCGCCAGCATGGCACCTGCCCATACTCCTGTTCCGGATTTTTTACCCAGGAAAAGACCGAGTATGGGAACGATGATCACATATAATCCTGTAATAAAGCCTGCCTTTCCTGCAGTGGTATAAACTATTCCCACCTGCTGAAAGGAGACGCCCATAAAAATGGCAACTCCTGCGATCAGGCCTGGAAGCAACAGGGAACCGGATGTTATTTTTTCTCCTGTGTTTCGAATCATTATCAGGGGTATAAGTACCACGCTCCCCAGGGCAAACCTTATTCCGTTAAACAGGAAAGGTCCTATGTGTTCCATTCCTGCCCTCTGTGCTACAAAGGCAAAACCCCAGATTATGGCAGCAAGGAGAAGAAGAATGTCTGATTTTAATGTTCTTGTTCTGGGATCCTGCATAATCAAATTAAAGGAATTTCCCTTCCAAGGTTCTTACTCTCAGAGTTTTTTAAGGCTATTTTAGCCGACACAAGGTCCTGAACAGCATTCCCCACGGATTTAAAGAGGGTTATTTCTTCCGTGCCGTTTCTTCCCTGTTTCTTTCCCGCAATGATTTCCCCTATTTCCCCATAAATATCTTCCCTTTTGATTTTCCCTTCCTTTAAAGGAATGATCAGGTCTCCGGCTTCTGTAAGGCAGGATTCCATGTGGTCCACCACAATTTTTGAGGCAGCCACGGTTTCTGCAGGAATTTCCCTGCCATCCGGTTTATATGCCCCCACCGCGTTTATGTGTACCCCTTTTTTTATTTCGTCGTGGGAAAACACGGGATTTTTTGAGGTTGTCGCTGTGCATATTATATCGGCTTCCCTTAGCACCTTTCTGGAAGCGGGGACTATGACCTCAATATTCAATTTTCCTTCCATTTCCCCTGCAAATGTTTTTGCCTTTTCTTCTT